>JAJPZJ010000144.1 GCA_021204405.1 Tannerellaceae bacterium
ACCTTGCCTTTCCAGGTGCGGCCTCTGGGCAATCAGTGGCGGGAAGGATGGGGGAAGGTTGGCGGGAACTTATATATAATAAGCAATAAATAATAAGCAATAGAAAGAAGTGGTAGCTTTGAAATAGTTGAAAATCCGGATAGGGTAATTGCATAATGTATCTTTTTTAAGTGTTTGTTTGCGTGCCAAGATAGCGTTTTTCCCGAAAGGATAAAATACCACTCTCAGCGTACTACAATTGCTGATATATTATTTAACACCAATTGTTTAACAGATTCCCGATGACGTCCAAAGGGCCTTTTTCCGGTAAGTTTTCATCGACAAAAATATACGTAAGACCTGTATGCCCAAAAGCCGGGACTTTGAAGCAAAAAGGCAGGACATTTTCCGTAAAACGCAGGAAGTTTGCACCTCCTGCCTGAATCTTTCCCTCCTACCTGGTTTTTACTCCGGAAACAGGAAATAAATGCTCCCGGATTCGTTTATTTCCAAAGAAAAAGCTATATTTATTTGCAGTTGGATAAGATAAAAGTGACGATCCGGTTACGGTGAGAATACATTTTGATATACATATGCCCCTCTTTTTAGCATGTTTGTTAAGCAAGAGGGGAAGATTCTTATTATTTATACATGCCATATTGAAAAAAATAGTAAATTTGCCACGATTCTCCCGGTTAAACCCGGGTAGTTTATCTTAGCAATAACCAATTTTACAGGTAATGAAAAGAGACAAAATCATTTTCGACATTATTGAGAAAGAACGTCAGCGCCAATTAAAAGGCATTGAGCTGATCGCTTCTGAAAACTTTGTGAGTGACCAGGTGATGGAAGCGATGGGTAGCTGCCTCACGAATAAATATGCCGAAGGGTATCCGGGGAAGCGTTATTATGGCGGGTGCGAGGTTGTCGACCAGAGTGAAACGATCGCAATCGAACGCCTGAAGCAGGTCTTTAACGCGGAATGGGCCAATGTACAACCCCACTCGGGGGCACAGGCCAATGCTGCGGTATTCCTAGCTGTGCTGAATCCGGGAGATACCTTCCTGGGGTTAAACCTGTCTCACGGGGGACACCTTTCGCATGGTTCGCCTGTAAATAGCTCAGGTATTTTATACAAAGCGACCGAGTACAACGTACAAGAAAGTACCGGCCGTGTAGATTACGACCAGATGGAAGAGGTGGCCCTGCGCGAGCGTCCGAAACTAATCGTTGGTGGCGGTTCGGCCTATTCACGCGAATGGGATTACAAACGGATGCGCGAGATTGCCGATAAGATAGGTGCTTTGCTGATGATCGATATGGCCCATCCTGCCGGGCTGATTGCTGCCGGTTTACTGAACAATCCGCTGGAGTATGCCCACGTGGTAACTTCTACTACCCATAAAACGCTGCGGGGACCGCGTGGTGGTATTATCCTGCTGGGTAAAGATTTTGAGAATCCGTGGGGTAAGAAAACACCAAAAGGGGAAACGAAGATGATGTCGCAATTACTCGATTCTGCCGTATTCCCTGGTATACAGGGTGGTCCGCTGGAACATGTAATTGCTGCTAAAGCTGTTTCTTTCGGCGAGGCACTGGAGCCTGAATACAAAACCTACCAGAGCCAGGTACAGAAAAATGCGGCTGTTCTGGCACAGGCATTTATGGACAAGGGATACAAGATCATTTCCGATGGTACGGATAACCACAGTATGCTGATCGACCTGCGTACCAAGTTCCCCGACCTGACCGGTAAAGTGGCCGAAAAAGCCCTGGTAGCTGCTGATATTACCGTAAACAAAAATATGACTCCGTTCGACAGCCGTTCGGCATTCCAGACATCGGGTATCCGTGTGGGTACTCCGGCTATCACCACCCGGGGTGCGAAAGAACCGCTGATGGGCGAGATCGTTGAGCTGATGGATACGGTACTGGCAAATCCGGAATGCGACCAAACCATTGCTTCGGTTCGTGAAAAAGTAAACAGCATCATGAAGGATTATCCTTTGTTTGCCTGGTAATTAACATACAGGAAAGGGTATGTCCTGCCTTTGAAGGTGAACATACCCTTTTTCTATTTTTTTACTTGATACGCATAAAACTTCATTTAACACATAATTCAAAAACATGAAAAAGCTCTTTTCCATTGGTGCTGCCATAGCACTGTTAACGTTTGCCTCGTGCAGCGAAGGGACAATGACGCAAAAGTCCTACAATGAGGGGATTAATATTATCCCTACGCCTGTAAGCCTTGTCCAGAACAATGGCAGTTACAAACTGGCAAAAAACACAAGTATTTATGCATCTACCGAAGATGCAAAAACAGTTGCTAATTATTTTGCTTCCAAAATCAACCGTTCTACCGGTTATGTGCTTTCGGTAAGTGATAAAGAGGCGTCTAAAGGCATTTCACTGATTATCGATGGTTCGGTAGATGTCAACAACGAAGGTTACCTGATGGATGTTACCCCTACTAACGTAGTGATCAAAGCGAAAACAGCCCAGGGGTTGTTCTATGGTATGCAGAGTTTTATGCAACTACTCCCTGCCGAGATCGAAAGTGCTACGGTTGTAAGAGGTATGAACTGGTCGGCTCCTTGTGTAAGCATCAAAGATGAGCCTCGTTTCCCTTACCGCGGCCTGCACTTAGACCCATGCCGCCACTTCCAGACCGTAGAAGAGGTTAAAAGGCAATTGGATGTATTGGCTTTATTCAAAATCAATATTATGCACTGGCACCTTACCGACGACCAGGGCTGGCGTATTGAGATCAAGAAATATCCTAAACTGACCGAAGTGGGTGGAACCCGCGTGGAAGGGGAAGGTTTCTCACATAGCGGCTTCTATACACAGGAAGAGATCAAAGAGGTAGTGAAATATGCTGCCGACCGCTTTATCGAAGTAATTCCTGAAATCGAAGTTCCCGGCCACGAAATGGCTGCGATCGCTGCTTATCCTGAACTTTCCTGCCGTGGCGAACAGGGTACACCCCGTATCATCTGGGGCGTAGAAGATATTGTTGTTTGTGCCGGTAAAGAAGAGGTATTTGAATTCTTCGAAGATGTGATTGCCGAAGTAGTTCCCCTGTTCCCAAGCCAGTATTTCCATATTGGTGGCGACGAGTGTCCGAAAGATAGCTGGAAAGCATGTCCACGCTGCCAGGAACGGATCCGCAAAGAGAGCCTGAAAGCAGACAAAGAGCATACGGCCGAAGAAAGACTGCAAAGTTATTTCGTACAGCGCATTGAGAAAGTGGTAAACAGCCACGGTAAAAAGATGATCGGCTGGGATGAGATCCTCGAAGGTGGCCTTGCTCCTACGGCTACTGTTATGTCATGGCGTGGTGAAGCAGGAGGTATTGCTGCTGCTAATATGGGCCATGATGTGATTATGACGCCTGCCGGCAACGGTATGTATATTGACCACTACCAGAGTGATCCTAAACTGGAACCGGTTACTATCGGTGGTTTCAATACATTAGAGAAGATCTACAACTACAACCCTACCCCAACCGAACTGATCGAGACAGGTAAAGACCATCATGTACTGGGCGTACAAGCCAATAGCTGGTCGGAATACATGTATACAAACGATATCCGTGAGTACCGTATCAATCCGCGTATCCTGGCTATTGCCGAGATCGGATGGAGCCCGGTTGACCGCAAAGATTATAAAGACTTCGAGCGCCGCCTCGACAATGCACTGGTCCGCCTCGATGCCTACGGTATCAACTACCATATCCCTAACCCGGAACAGCCTAACGGTTCGCTGAACTTTGTGGCTTTTACAGATAAAGCGTCTTTAGAGTTTACTTCCGTACGTCCTATCAAAATGGTTTACACACTGGATGGTTCCGAACCTGTACCCAGCTCAGCCCTTTATGAAACTCCGATCGAGTTTACAGAGTCGGGTGTATTGAAAATCCGTTCCGTACTTCCTTCCGGCAAAATGAGCCCAACCCGTACGATCACTATTGAAAAACAGGTATTAGCTCCGGCTAAAGAAGTGGCGAATAAGAAACCAGGTTTGAAAATGCAGATGACCAATGGCATGTTCCTGAATGTGGACGGGCTGGCTGCTGTGACCGACTGGAAAGAGTCTACCATCAAAGAACTGAAAGAGATAACCAGCCAGGTTAAATACGACGAAGGAATGCGGGGTGTTCAGCAATATGCAGCTATCGCTTCCGGTTATGTTGAAATACCAGAGGATGGCGTATATGTTGTTTCTTCCGACCTGGAAGAGGTTTGGATCGACGGACAGTTAGTGGTTAGCAACCGCGACGAGGTGAAACGTTTCTCCCGCAATGATAAATCGGTTGCACTGGCAAAAGGTTTACACGAAATTAAAGTGGTGTTCCTGGGCCATATCATTGGTGGCTGGCCTTCTATGTGGAATGATGGAAGTGTTGAGTTGCGGAATATGAAGGATGATAAGTTCAGCAAGATCAAAGGTGATATGTTGTTTCACTAATCAGATATAGTATAGGAAAAGGATAATTGGGTAGGAATGCCCGGCTGTCCTTTTTAATTAAAATAAACTTTGTTTTTTGTTGAAGAGGATTTAGCGAAGCCTGATTTATCGATTGATTATAGCTAATTTTAAACTATAATCAGTTCTGGCCGGCAGATTTTTAGTCCCAAAGGGACGGCCTATCCTAGCCCAGTACGCAGTGCTGGGTGGGTGATAGATATTGAGTTTTTTGAGTCCTGAAGGGACGGCATAATAAAAACTTGAGCCTATATGTATTTTATGCCGTGCTTACAGCACTCCAAGAACATTAGATTCCTACTACCCAGGACTTTGTCCTGGGCTAGGATAGGATGTCCCTTCGGGACTTACTATTTAGAATCAATTCATTTAGATCTCCCGGCCAGGATTGATTACAAATTTATTTCAATGAAAATCCGCTTCAGCGAAAATATTCAGTTTTCTTTTTAATTAAAATCCATTCCCATTTGTCGTTTTTATTTTCTAACATAAAATTAAATCAAAGATGAAAAAACACCTTTTACTTCTTTCCCTTTTAGTAGCGACTGTGTTTGCAGCCTGCAACACAGCTAAAAAATCTTCAGAAGAGATTACCCCGGTAGAGAACAAAAAAAATTGTACTTGCGTATGTAACTTCCGGCGGTGATATCATGCCCGACCCAAATTACATCACGCATATCAATTATGCCTTTGGGTATGTAAACGAAACTTTTGATGGCATCATTATCCAGAATGAAGAGCGGTTAAGAAAAATCGTCGGCCTGAAAGAACAGTACCCCGATCTTACGATTATGCTCTCTATCGGTGGATGGGGAAGCGGTGGATTCAGCGAAATGGCCTCTACGGAAGAGGGGCGGAAAGCGTTTGCCGCTGACTGCCAGCGTATCGTAAGAGATTTTAAGATCGACGGCATTGATATGGACTGGGAATATCCGACAAGTTCTGCTGCCGGTATCACTTCCAGTCCGGAGGATAAAGATAATTTCACAGAGTTGATGAAAGAGATCCGGGCTGAGATCGGTGATAACAAATTGCTGACACTCACCTCGGCTGCCAGTCCACGGTTTTACGATTTTGAGGCCATTATGCCTTATATGGATTTCATTAATATTATGACTTACGATATGGGTACTCCTCCTTATCACCAGTCGGCCCTTTATCCTTCTGAAAAGGTACGCGAAGGCCGTTCGATGGGCGAATCTTTACAGGCACACCTGGACGCCGGTATCCCTGCCAACAAACTGGTAGTGGGTATGCCTTTCTACGGCAGGGGTAAAAAAGATATTTCCAACTGGATCGATTATAACCAGATCGAAAAGCTGGAAGGTTACCAGACGCTTTGGGATGATGAGGCAAAGGTTCCTTACATTGTAGACTCAGAAGGAGATATGGTTTGTACCTATGATAATGTAGAGTCATTGATCCTGAAATGTGAATATATTCTTGACCAGGATATATTGGGTGCTATGTACTGGCATTATGGCGGTGACAACGAAAACGGGGATTTGCGTAAAGCGGTTTATAATACAATCAATAAAAAATAAGAGAATAGTTTAATAGAAAATCAAGAGTGCTAAAGGAAAGATCCTTTAGCACTCTTTTTATTTTATAAATGGGTTCAAACCAAAACCTGAACAGATGTTTTTGTCATGTCTTTAGGTACTGAGTTCTAGCAGAACTTGTTAACATTCACTCCACAAATGTAAAAAAGATTTTAATAAAAAAACATATTTTGAAAAAATATTTCTTTTAACTATACTAATGTTAATTGTTGCCCGTCTATGTATCTATTATTCATTTTTATGTCCTTTTTTAATTTAAAAGCCTGCTAATAATCCCGGATACTCGTTTTTATTTGATAGTCCTGCTAGAACTCTAGCAGCCTAACTCAATTAAGATATCTGTCAAGTTAAAAAATCAGAGAGTATTCTACAAGAAAAACCCTTTGAGAACTAATATTGAAAAAAGAAGACAAACGCTAAATGATTCATAATTAGTATTATTATTCTATTAAACCATCAATCATGTTGAAAAACGTTAAACCTATTATGTTGAAAAACGTTAAACCTATTGGCTTAATTTTATTGGCGGGTACGCTATGTTTTTCGCAAAGCATTTATGCTGAACTTGCGCCAGTAAGACCAAACGCCAACATTTCCCAGCAAAGTGGAAAAGTAAGCGGAACAGTGGAAGACCTCTTTGGCTCTGTAGCCGGAGCTTCCGTAGTTGTGAAAGGAACCACCAATGGAACAATTACCGACCTGAACGGTAACTTTACATTGGACGGAGTGAAAAACGGAGACGTAATCCAGATCTCATTTATCGGGTATATTACCCAGGAAGTAACCTATACCGGTCAACCTTCTCTGAACGTCGAATTAAAAGAAGACACACAGGCACTCGACGAAGTTGTTGTAACAGCTTTAGGTATGAAGCGTTCTGATAAAGCCCTCGAATACTCAGTTACAGAGTTGAAAGGCGATGCTTTAAGAACCAATGCCATCAACCCTGTTTCTGCCCTGCAGGGTAAAGTTGCCGGGGTTGAGATTTCTGGTTCCGACGGTGGTATGTTCGGTGCTACCAAGATCCAGATCTGCGGTGCATCCACATTGGGTGATAATAACCAACCGATCTATGTAATAGACGGTGTTATCCTGCAAAATGACCTGTCAGGCACAGCTTCTTCCGACTGGGATAGCAATGCCAATGACTACGGTAACATGCTGAAGAACCTTAACCCGGATGATTTCGAAACCGTATCTATCCTCAAAGGTGCTGCTGCAACTGCATTGTATGGTTCACGCGGTTTGAATGGTGCTGTAGTGATCACAACAAAAAGTGGTAGAGGGGCTACCAGCTTTGGAGTTTCTGTAAGCCAGTCGTTTGGTATGGATCGCGTTTTCGGTACGTATGATCGTCAAATGGTATATGGGCCAGGTAACTACGCAGGTAACATAGATTATGGAGAAAAATGCAGATGGCTCCTGGAAAAAATGGGATAATCTCGGACAATTCAAATTAAATTCCAATGGTGTTCCTACTGTAGCTGGTCTGACCGGACGTCACTGGGGACCTGCATATGACGGTCGTGCTATCGAAAATTATGATGGAACGATGACAACTTATTCGCCTATCAAAAATAACTTCAAAGATGCATTCCAGACAGGATTAAACTCTAATACCAACGTATCAATCCGTGGAGGTAATGAAACTACATCTTACTATTCTTCGGTTTCTTACAAAAAGGCCAGTGGTATTGTAGAGAAAATGATTTCGAAAGATATTCGATCTTGTTAAAAGCATCACATAAAATCAGCGACAGAGTAGATATTAACGGATCTATGAGTTTTACCAACTCTACTCCTAAAAATGCACAGCAGAATATTGGTGAAGCATTTGCAACCGCAACCTATTCTACTATGTATGACACAAAATATTTCCGCAAAAAATACCTGGGAGATAACCATACGGGTTTAGCAAGTAGTAACTATGGAGATACTTATGCTTTGGTACCAGGAAAAGAATTATGGTTCGATATCGATAACAATAGTTATGTAAGCAACGAAACTGTAGTACGACCAACGATGGAAGTAAATGTAAAAATTCTTGACTGGTTACGTTTCAGAGGTGAAGGTAATATGAACTATTATTTCAGAAGCTGGGAAGATAAAAGATTAGACCGGGGATATAATAATACAGGAAATGATGGCTTTTATGAAATGGGACAAAGCAACAACAAACAAACCACATTTGCCGGTACATTTACTGTAGACAAAGCCATTGAGGATTTCAATATCGGTGGATTTGCGCGGTATGAATATTATACTGTTTCAGGAATGCACCAACTATCAAAAACAGAAGGTGGTTTAGTAGTTCCCGGACAATATTTTATCGATAATAGTAAAGGAATTTACAAAACAGAGGCTGAAGTTAGAGATCGCAAACGTATGATGTCATTCGTTGCCGCCTTGAACGTTTCATGGAGAAACCAGTTTTTCCTTGACCTTACCGCCCGTAATGACTGGTCGTCAGGCCTGGTTTATCCAAACGGAACCGGAAACTACTCCTATTTCTATCCATCTGTAGGTAGTTCATGGCTGATCAATGAAACATTCGAACTTCCTGAATGGATCTCATTAGCAAAAGTCCGTGATTCATGGGCACAGGTGGGTAATGATGCATCGGCTTACTCTATTTACTCCGGCTACTCCCTGAAATCGATTCCTCAACCAGACGGAAGTATGATCTATGTAAACGACACACCAGACAAACTTTATTCTTCGGATCTGAAACCTGAGCGCAAAAATGCCTGGGAAGTTGGTTTGGACTGGCGTGTATTAAATAACCGTATTCATTTGGATGTGACTTATTATAAAGAAAATACAACAGACCAGATTATGGATATTGAGATCCCATCTGTATCCGGAATCAATAAACAATTAATTAATGCCGGTAATATCCAGAATAAAGGGGTTGAAATTGCCTTAAATACAATACCCTTTAAAAACAAAGATTGGGAATGGACATTAGATTTCACCTACACTAAAAATGACAATAAAATTATAGAATTACACCCGAATGTTACCAACTATATTGCCCTGGAAGGTGATGTTGCTTATGGTAACTATCGTATCGGTTCTGTTGCTAAAGTTGGTGGCTCATACGGTTTATTGATGTCAGACTCTAAGCCTAAGAAAAATGAGAATGGTGAAACAATCCTTACATGGTATGAAGACCATCGTGCAGCATACGCACAACGGAGTTATGAGGCAGAAGAAGTGGGAAGTATGGTTCCTGATTTCTTAGGTTCAGCAGGTACCAGCTTACGTTGGAAAGACCTTATTTTACGGGTTGGTCTGGATATGCGTGTTGGTGGTTATATCGCTTCTTATACCAACCGCTACGGTATTGCATACGGTTTAAGTAAATCTTCACTGGATTATCGTGATTCAAAATATGATGGTTTAACCTGAACTTCCAATTATGCAGATTCGAAAGGTATGACATTCCATGATGGTATAATTCCTGAAGGTGTCTTTGAAGCAGGAACAATGGTTACATTAGTAGATGGTAGTTATGTAGACGTAGGTGGACAGAGATTCTCTGACCTCGTTGCAGCAGGTAAATTAGAACCTGTACATGGCTCTGCTTACCACTATTGGAGTAATTCCTGGGGTACAGGTACAGTAAATGATTACTGGGTACACAAACTGAGCTATGTGGCATTACGCGAAGTTAGTCTGGGGTACCGTTTACCCAGCCATATTTCATCTAAAATCGGAGCGAAAGGTATGAATCTGATGTTCAGCGCAAGAAATTTAGGTTATATCTATAACTCACTACCTAATAATCTGAATCCGGAAGGCATACGTGGTAACAAATCTGCCGAGTTCCGTGAACGTTCAAACACTCCTTTCACAGCGAACTACACTTTCACAATTAATCTTGACTTTTAATAATTCAAAAAACTCAAATCATGAAATATAAATTGTTAATCACAGCATTACTTATCGGTTCAGCAGTAGTTCTGCCTGGATGTAAAGATGAGTTCGCTGAGGTAAATACCGACCAATCGGTTGTTACGCAGCCAGATATCAGATACCTGTTCACACAGGCTCTGCAAGAGTTTGAACCTGCCAAATACCAACAATGGTTCTATAACAACCTTCAGTATACTATGCCATGGGTACAGGCTACTATTTATGATGGAGGGAATAGTTCCAATCTAAACGTAATGGGTGCTTATGAAAATGCAAGTGCCCAGGTAGTAAGAGTAAAAACAAGAGTGGAAGAGATCGATTTCCTTCTTTCATTGATGGAACCGGAAGAAGCTGCAACATATGATAATATCCGTGTACTCTGCAATCCCTTATTAGTATTCCTGGGTATCTTCGGAACAGATATGTATGGATCTATGCCGTACAGTGAAACAGAAAAAGGATTAGTAACTGATCCTCCTTTGTTAGCTCCGGAATATGAAACCCAGGAAGAACTATTTGACCTCTGGGAAAAACAGCTAAATGAAACACTCACCATTTTAGGAGAGAACAGGCCGAACCAGGTTCCTCTTCCCGGAAACCAGGATTTTGTTTATAAAAATGACCTGAGTAAGTGGGCACGCTTTATCAATTCTTTAAAACTTAAATTAGCCGTACGTTTGATTCATGTAGATAAAGTACGTGCACTCAGACTGGCTAACGAAGTAGCTACTCATTCAGCAGGTATTATGAACAGTCTGGATGATGACTTCTTCTACTGCCGTGGTTCACAGGAATATCATTTTGGGGATGATCTATGGCATGGAAGAGGAGGACAGAATTTAATAAACTTCCTAGTTGATAATAAAGATCCACGCGTCCGCTTTATGTTTATGAAAAACGACTTTAACTCTAAAGTTGTTCAGGTACTTTATGATGAAGGTGTAAGTTTACCGGATTTTATTGAGGAAAAAGTAAATTCTATTATCGTAGATGGCAGAAAAGTATTTGAAAGCTGGAAAAGCCCGGGTGAACCATGGGTTAGATACATCGGCGCTCCTGTAGATATCTATGTGAGAGAAAATGGTTATTATGTTCAAATTATTTTAACACTGATAATTTCAAAATCGGTGATAAAAAGTATAACCCACTTTCACTTACCCATATTGAAATGATCAGAGGAGAATATGAGTATACTTTCCCGGATTCACCGAACGTTACTGCTGTAAAAGATACTGAGAAAAATGCATGGTGGGCATTGTTCTATTCATCGGCAGAAGTAAACTTCTACCTGACTGAACTAGGTTTGCTTGGTGCAAACCTACCTAATAGCCCTGAATCTTATTTCGAAGAAGGTGTACGTTTATCGGTGTTAGAACATGACAGACTGGGGTCGCTTAATAAAATACCTTACTATTCAAGTGTATACGATCCTAATGAAACGGTTATTGCCTTACAGGATGGTGAATTGGATGCATTACTTGAACAGGAAGCTTATCAATTAACCGGTACAACACTTGAAAAACTGGAAAAAGTGTATATTCAACAATATATTCACTTCTTCATAAATCTGCCAAATGATCAGTTTGTAGCTGTTCGCCGTTCAGGAGTTCCTATGCGTAACAATAAGCTTTTACCCTGGTCTAATTTTACCAATAATGAAGCTAGCTATTATATTCCACGTCGTTTCATGGTTAATAGCCCGTTAGAAACAGACTTATTATACAATATCAAGAAAGCAGCTTATCAGGCTGAAGGATTCACAACAGGTACAAACGATCCTCAGACACTGAATACAGAGAGAGTATGGTACGATAAAGGAGCACCTAATTTTGGAGAAGGTCCTAACTTATAACGTAAATTAATAAATCATCAAAAGAGGAGTGAATAAATTCACTCCTCTTTTATCCAATCTTTGTTACCATGAAAATATATTCTGCTATTCTTATTTATAATGGTAATGTCCATTATAAATGCTGCAACCGCACAAAAGAAAAAAGTTTACCTGTTCGATAGTTTTACAAATGGGAAAGTATTAATGAAAAACAAAAATACAATCACAGCAGAATTAAACTACGATGCAGCCAACAAAAAAATGATATACAAGGATAATGGAGAAGATATGATCCTTGTAAATACTCAAGTAATAGACACAGTTTTCGTAGGAACACAAAAATTTATTCCGGCAGGAAGAATTTTTTTAGAAGTAGTTCCCGCTTCTAATGGGAATATATATATAAACTGGGAACTAAAAGAAATAAATAAAGGTAAACAGGGAATTTATGGACATACCAGTAGTTCCACCAATGTAACTTCAATCGATCCGGGATATTTTAATTATTCAACCGGTCAGTACCGTTCGCCGGAAGTGATAAGAAACATCAATCAAAATGAATACTGGATAGAGCGGAATGGCTCATTTAGGAAATTCAAAAATAAAAAATCACTACTAAAAGCATTTAGTGATAAAGAAGAAGAAATTGAAAACTATATCAAACAACATAAAATAGATATGAAAGATCCCAGCCAAATGGTACAGTTAGCTAATTATTGCATGGGATTATAAAAATACGGCGAACAAGAAGTAAGGATATTATTTTCAACATAACTGGAATTAAATAATAAAGATATTAGAGAATTAGCGTAAAAAACAAAAATATCTTCCATAACCTGCTTCTGTTCGCCGTTATTTTTAAAGATGTATATTTAATAAAAGGCTAAGGATAATAACCAGATTATTATCCTTAGCCTTTTATACCTTATAATAACATATTACTCAAATATCTTCCTGTAAACATGGCAATAAGGCGATTTGCCATTATGCTCATAATACTGCTGGTGATAATCTTCCGCCACCCAGAACTTAGTAGCCGGCTTCAACATAGTAGCTACTTTATATCCTTTACTTTCCAGAATTACGATATACCGTTCAGTAATCTCTTTCTCTTCTTCATCCGAATAAAATATACAAGACAGGTATTGCGGGCCTATATCAGGACCCTGTCCGTTGGTTTGTGTGAAATCATGCGTTTCGAAAAACAACTTAACCAGGTTCTCATAAGTTGTTTTATTCGTATCATACTCCACCTCTGTTGTTTCGAGATGGCCGGTTTTCTTTCCGGATACCTGTTCGTAGGTTGGATTGTCTACATGACCACCCATATATCCGACAGCCGTTTTAACCACTCCGTTCGCTTTCATAAAATAATACTCCGTACCCCAGAAACAACCGGAAGCAAAATAGGCTCTTTTCAGGTTTTTACTGGCAACCGGTACGAATACCATGGAAATCGAATTCACACAATGGCGGGTATCCTTATCGGTAAACCCTTCTCCCAGGAATACATGCCCCAGGTGAGCTCCACAGTTTGTACAAATAATTTCCGTACGTACCCCATCCGGATCGGGTATCCGTTTCACCGCACCAGGAATCTCATCGTCAAAAGAAGGCCAGCCACAATGGGAATCGAATTTATCATCAGAGCGATACAAAGGCGCGCCGCATCGTTTACAGATATAAGTTCCTTCTTCTTTATTATTGAGGTATTCGCCTGTAAAAGGCCGTTCTGTTCCTTTTCCTATAATTACCCGTTCTTCTTCGGGTGTTAAATCGTTGTATTCCATATTATTTACTTTATTTTGATTTGAATCCACTTTTTTCTGTCCGCAGGCTGTTCCTGTGACTAACAAACAGAATAGCCAAATATATAGTTTCATACTTATCCGTTTCTATTATTCGATGAAAAAGAACAGCAAAGGAGAAGAAAAAGATTACCGGATACAGGAAAAATAGCCGCTACAGCAGGAAAAAGACATTCTGACAACTCATTCTCAACATATATTACAGAATGGATACAGATATTTCATGTTTATAAAAATATCAATACATCGTTCTTTACACTCACCTTATTTTAATATCTTTGATGCTTAGTTAAAAATAAACCAGAAAGACCTATAAGAAAGATGATAGCAACAGATTTAGCGGATGATTTGCAGATCAAATGGAAAAACATCCGGCAAGCCATGCAGCAAATGGATGCGGATGGCTGCCTTTTAAGTGTAGATGTAAACTTATATTATACAACCGGACGTATTTTCAGCGGTTATTTTTATTTGCCGGCCGAAGGGAATCCGTGGTTCTTTGTGAAACGTCCTAACGGCTTATCCGGTGAAAATGTAATCTATGTACGGAAGCCTGAACAGATGGCTGACATCTTCCGCGAAAGAGAGATTCCCCTACCCCGTAAATTATTGCTGGAAGCCGACGAACTGACTTACAATGACTACTTAAGGTTAAAGGCTGTATTCAATCCGGAAGAAACCGGCAATGCAACCTCCCTGATGCGTACCGTACGCAGAGTCAAAACCCCGTGGGAGATTGTCCAGTTCCGGATCTCTGCCAGGCAACATGCACTTACTTATAGTGAAGTACCCGCCTGCTACCGCCCGGGCATGACCGACCTGGATTTCCAGTATGAGATTGAAAAGCGGATGCGCCAGAATGGTTCTTTGGGACTGTTCCGTGCCTTTGGTGCCAATATGGATATTTTTATGGGTAGCCTCCTGGCCGGCGATAATGCGGAGTGCCCCTCTCCTTTCGACTTTGCGCTGGGAGGTGAAGGTATAAACAGTTCATGCCCACTGGGAGCCAACGGGACGGCACTGACAGATGGCACTGCTATTATGGTAGATATTGGCCGGTAACTACACCCCTTATATTACCGATATGACCCGCGTATTCTCTGTAGGAAAGCTCCCGGAAGCAGCATACAAAGTGCATCAGGTAGCCCTGGATATACAGAACGAAATTATAAATATTGCGCGCCCGGGTACTTCGTGCGCCGAACTTTACAACGTAGCTACCACTATTGTTGAAAAAGAAGGGCTGAGTGCAAACTTTATGGGAACCAAACAACAGGCTAAGTTTGTAGGCCATGGAATCGGACTACAGATCAATGAACTACCGGTTCTTACCCCGCGTTCAAAGGAAGAGCTGTTGCCTGACATGGTATTCGCTTTAGAACCTAAATTCGTACTTCCCGGCACAGGTGCGGTGGGTATTGAAAACAGTTTCCTTGTAACCCAGACCGGGCTGGAAAAACTTACCTTATCAGAAGAACAAATCATCGAACTTCATTAAAAATATCAACATGAAAAATGCTTTTATAGTATTGTTACTGGCACTCATCCTTGTGCCGGTAAACGCATGAACCCCGAAGAGGTTAAACCGGTAAAAAAATGTGATCCTCCTTATTCCCGACGGGGCCTCCCTCAGTACCTTGTCTATTGTCCGCTAGTTAAACTGGTATCAGAACCCCGACCAGCCCAAACTGCACATGGATCCCTATCTGTGCGGTACGGTACGTACCCACTCGTCTAATGCTCCTATAGGCGACTCAGCTCCTACCACCTCCTGTTATACGACAGGCCACCCGAGCCGCACCGGTTATGTATCTACCTATCCGGAACACGATGGCGATAACGATATTTATCCAACCGATCCGGCACGTGCTTTCCAGCCCCTGATGACCGTACTGGAAGCCGGACAGATCGTACACAACAAAGCCGCCGGCCTGGTATTTACCTGCGAATTCCCGCATGCCACCCCGGCAGACTGTGCGGCCCATAGCTATAAACGTAGCCGTTACGACTGGATCGCCCCTCAGATGGTTCATAATGACCTGGATGTTGTGATCGGTGGCGGTGTATCGATATTAACAGCCGAACAGGAGGCTTACCTGAAAAGTAACGGATATAATGTATATAGGAATGACCTTGGCGGTATGCGTGCCGACACTAACCAGCAGATGTGGGCCCTGTTCGGTGACCGCGAAATGGATTATGACGTCGACCGTAACCCTGATGAACAACCCGACCTGGAAGAGATGACCCGCAAAGCCATCGAGAAACTTTCACAAAACCCGAATGGCTTCTTTCTCATGGTAGAAGGGAGTAAAGTAGACTGGGCCGCCCATGCCAACGACCCGGTAGGGATGACAACCGACTTCCTGGCTTTCGACCGTGCCTGTGGAGCTGCTTTTGAGTTTGCCCGCCAAAACGGCGAAACAGCCGTTGTAATCGTTCCCGACCATGGCAACAGTGGGATCAGCCTAGGTGCAGCCCGTTGCGGTGGATATGACAGGTTGACCAAAGACCAGCTATTCGGCCAGTTCTCGCAGTTCAAACTTACCGCACAGGGATTTGCACAGAAAGTAAATAGCAGCCCGCTATCGGAAGTCCAGAACATATTCCGCGAATATGCCGGTATGGAGCTTACCGACGAAGAGTTGCAGGCGCTTTATAACTGTAAGGACTATGTAAACAGTCCCATACCCGAAGACGAGCGCTCAGGCGAAGGGGTAGAGGCATCCTTATGTAGAGGCATCCTTATATAGTGGCTCACTATCCTCTTTTATGGCTAAACTGCTCACCTCCAAAACCTGCTTTGGTTTCACTACCGGGGGCCATACGGGCGAAGATGTATTCCTCGCTGCTTACCATCCACAAAATACCTTACCGCTGGGTATGCTTACTAATATTGAACTAAACCATTACCTGAGTGCCCTGTTCGGTGTATATGGTCAATTAGATAACTTGACAAATACCTATTTCGCACCTCATACGGATGTATTCAAAGAGTATACATGCGAAATGATCCCGGCCAAAGATGAAAACGGTTCTCCTACCCTTGTGGTAAAAGGTAAAAAGAAGCAATTAACCATCAATCCATTTACCAATATCGTAAAAGCGGGGAAGAAAGGAGAAGAAGAGATCCGGCTTAATTCGGTAGTAGTATATGTAGACCGGACTAATACATTTTACTTGCCGGATACGTTAGCAGATTACCTGCAATAACAATTCAATAAAAAGGAAGATATCCAAAAAGAAGAAGTAGTTCCCCGACTTGATCGCAGGACTATTAAATTCTATCTCCTTAAATCCTGCAAGGACAGTATATCCTAGCCCAGGGCACCAGCCCTGGGTAGTTGGAATATAATGATGTGGGAGTGCTGTAAGTACGACATAATAAAAATTTAATCTTATGTAGATTTTTATGCCGTGCTTACAGCACTCGAAAAGATCCAAATCAACCACCCGGCACTGCGTACCGGGCTAGGATAGGCCGTCCTTGCAGGACTAACGGGGGAGAACTTAACAACTCTGCGGCTTGATCGGGAATCACACTCAAACAGACTTTTTCTTCCTTTTTATAAGGGAAACTGATAGTTCCTATGCGATCCCCGCCTACGCGGGGAACTATTTGCTTGTTTGTTTTTTTTCGTAAACTTAGTTTTTGCAAGCCTCTTTTATACCCGAACGTAACTAAGTATATGTTTTTTCTCTACATTTGTAAGCACAAGAATACATCACAATGAAAAGTAACAGTTTAGTATCTATCGACCAATGTTCGAAAGAGGACATTCTTCGCATTTTAGATAACGCCCGTAAGTTTGAAGAGGACCCGAACCGGAAAGTCCTGAAAGGAAAAGTTGCTGCCACGTTGTTTTTCGAACCCTCTACCCGTACCCGTCTCAGTTTTGAAACTGCCGTAAACCGGTTACACGGTCGGGTGATCGGTTTCCAGGATGCCTCAACCACCAGTTCTTCCAAAGGAGAAACCCTGAAAGATACCATCCTGATGGTAAGTAATTATGCCGACCTCATCATTATGCGGCATCATCTGGAAGGAGCAGCGCGGTACGCTTCGGAAATTACCGATATACCTATTATCAATGCCGGCGACGGAGCCAACCAGCATCCTACCCAAACGATGCTCGACCTCTATTCCATCCGGAAAACACAGGGTACATTAGACAACCTGAATATTACCCTGGTGGGCGACCTGAAATACGGACGTACCGTACATTCGCTGATCGTAGGCATGTCTCACTTCAATCCTACCTTCCATTTTGTAGCGCCCAACGAGCTCAAAATGCCGGATGAGTATAAAAACTTCTGCGATGCCCATCATATCAAATATTATGAACACAGCACCTTCTCACAAGAGGTAATCAACGATAGCGACATCCTATATATGACCCGCGTACAGCGCGAACGTTTTACCGACCTCGAAAAGTACGAACGGGTAAAAAATGTTTATATCCTGCGCAACAGCATGCTGGAAGATAGCCGCGACAACCTGCACATACTGCATCCGCTGCCACGGGTAAACGAAATTGCCTACGATGTAGACGACAGCCCGAAGGCTTACTATATCCAGCAGGCACGGAACGGCTTGTTTACCCGCCAGGCTATTATTTGCGAAGCATTAGGTATCACTATTTAATCCCAGACAATCCAATTATGGCACCCAAGAAAAAAGAATTACAGGTGGCCGCCCTTGAAAACGGTACGGCTCTCGACCATATTCCTCCCTCCCAGTTGTTCAAAGTAGTTTCCCTGCTGCAACTGGATAAGATGGAAAATACCATCACCATCGGTAACAACCTGCATAGCAGGAAAGATAGCTGCAAAGGCATGATCAAGATCTCGGATAAGTTTTTCGAAGAAGAAGAGATTAACCGCATTGCCCTGATCGCCCCTAAAGCCATCCTGAATGTGATCAGGGATTATGAGGTGGTAGAAAAGAAAACCGTTACTTTACCGGATGAGCTGATTGGCCTTGTAAAATGTAATAATCCTAAATGCATTACCAACAACGAACCGATGGCTACCCGCTTCAATGTGATCGATAAAGAAAAAGGTACGATCAAATGCCGTTATTGCGAGCGTAAGATCAATAAAGAAGATGTGATTATCCGGTAAGCTATCGTTTATGAAAATAGATTGGAAGCCGGGTACGATGATCAATCCGCTGCCAGCCGTGCTGGTAACCTGCGGAAGTGTACCCGAAGAATATAATATCATCACCATTGCCTGGGTAGGTACCCTCTGTACCAATCCGCCGATGTGTTATATCTCCGTACGGCCCGAACGCCATTCATATCCAATCCTGAAAAAGAATATGGAGTTTGTTATTAACCTTACCAACCGCGATATGGCGTTTGCCACCGATTGGTGCGGGGTTAATTCGGGAAAGAATTTAATAAATTTGAGGAGATGCAGCTTACACCCGGCAAAGCGTCGGTGGTACAGGCACCTGTTATAGAAGAATCTCCTTTGTGCATCGAATGCCGGGTAAAAGAGGTGATGGCACTGGGTAGCCACGATATGTTTATTGCCGACGTAGTAAATGTACTGGCCGACGATAGATATATGGACCCCGCAACCGATGCTTTTGATATGCAACTGGCCGGCCTGCTGGCTTACTCGCATGGCAAATACTATACACTGGGCGAGTTTATTGGTAAGTTCGGATGGTCTGTAAAAAAGAAAAAGTAATCGATATGAAACGAATCGCTCTCCTGTTGTGCATTGTGTGGCTGGCAAGTGCTCCTGCATCTGCCCAGAAATTTATCTCTATGGAAGATAAGGCATTCAACTGGGGGGCTAAACTGGGTTTCAATTCTACTTTTCCGGTTATCAATTCTTTGAAAGTGAATGAGGTTGAGGCAGAAGATGTAACGGTCAAATATAAAGTAGGTTATATGGCAGCCCTGTTCTGCCGGGTTAACATCGAACGGTTCTTCCTTCAGCCGGGTGTATCCTGGCATTTAACAGAAGGAGAAATCCATTATGCCATTCCATACGAAAATACACTTTCCACCGACCTGGCTGATGCAGGAAATATACAACAGGAAAACCGGCTGGCATTAAAAACACGCTCGGTAGAAGTACCGGTATTAATCGGATACAACCTGGTAAAGAAAGGGCCGTATGCCCTGAGCCTGATGGCCGGCCCTAATTTAAATACAACTATAAGGTACGTTACGATTCCAGCTCTGCCGACCTGTATACCCGGTATATGAACGATAGCACCCCGTGGGGAGTGAATATTGCCCTGGGTATGGGCGTAAGTATCTCGCGGCTTTTCTTCGACTTCACTTACGAATTTGGCCTGAATGAGGTGGCCACCGGTGCCAGCAAGGCCCAGGAAGAGATCGCTACAGAAGCTATTCAGATTGATAAACGAACTAACCTGATGAGTATTTCACTGGGATTCTTATTTTAAATTACTATCACTTATGCTACCTGATTATTTTCCAATCCGGACTTTCATTCCGGATCTGGCATGAATGCGCTGTAAAAAACTCATCCGCTCCTCCACAGACGGTTTTGTTAAGTTATTCCATGAACGTTTATTTTCTATGCACTATTCCCCGTCAGGGGTTCAAGCAATCGGAGATCGGCCTTAGCCAATCGCCCAGGGTAAAGTGATCATAGCGAACGATACGCTGGTTAGAAATGCCGTAGTGTTTCAATCCCAGAATAAGTTGTCTATTCACCGGATAAGCTCTTTTTAGATACAAATGAAACCCTTACAGGGTTTTTGTTCTGGTATTTCTTACCCTGGACTATTAGCTAAGGCCGGTCTCCGATTGTCAGAATCCCTTTCAGGGGAGAAAGAAAGTTTCTGAACATATCCGTGTACTGGTAAAAGTAGTTACCTGTTTATTTTCCGCATACCTGTTTAAAAGAACAATACGGACAGGCTTTGCCGATAGTAGTCTGGGCAAACGAACCTTCGGTATCGAATATTTCAGAGATACAGTTTTTCAGCCCCGCCTCAAAATCATCATAGTAGTCGGCAAAATCAATGACCTGTTCCTGTACCCCACGGCCTACCTTTTTGTAGATGGCAGGGTTGAAATTGTCGGAAAAGAGCGTGCGCATGTAATAAATTCCGGGTTGTACCGGTTTATTGGCCATACCGGTTTTCCCATACATCCAGGCATACATAAAGACCTGCATCACGGCTTTGGAGCGCTCTTTTTCTTCTTTATCAAATAAAGTAGGGATGGTACTGAATGTGGTGATACCCCCTCCGCTCTTATAGTCGATAATCCGGATGGCTCCGTTTACTTCATCAATGCGGTCGATAAAACCTTTTACCTGGATGGTACATCCGTTGGCCAGGTCGATCGTGCGACTTACCCGTTTCTCCGACATGATATACCGGAAAGGGGTCAGTTTGCAGTCGCGGTCTATGATCTTTTCCACATACTTCCGGATCATCTCGCCATGCAGAAAATTCTGTCCGGTTAGCGGACGGGCATATTCCTTCTCTTTTTTAAAGAAGATGACCGTAAAAGCACGGGCTATCACCATCTTAAGGGTGGGGGTATCTTTGCGGATCGCCCGGAGCAGGTCGGCTGTAACCATTTTCCCACAGAAAGGCTGGTACAGCTCTTCTATTACTTTGTGGAGGATACTCCCGAACACATTACTTTCGATTGTTTCGGTAGCCTCTTCCTCTTCACGGATATTTTCCACTACCGAAAAGTAAAATTTCAGGGGACAATCCAGATAGGTATTGATCGCACTGGCAGAGATGGCCCGGTCGCCCCCTTCGTGGAAACAGGCCAGTTTTTCCATTACTTCGGCACTTTTTCCTACTTCGAGTACAGGCTTTTTGGAAGAGGATACATTATAGATGACCAGCTTATCGCGGAGCGGTACCTCATAGTGGTAGCGCAACTGGTGCACATACCGGCTTACTTCACCGGTCTGTACCCCGGTGGTACGGGTATCATACAGTAAGCTTACATGCGACGCACGGGATAACAACCGGTAGAAATGGTAGGCCCAGATGCTATCCTGATGTTCGTAGGTAGGGAGGCCGAATCCACGGCGGAGGTTATAAGGGATAAACGAGCCAGCGGCTTTTTTGGCAGGGAAAACCCCTTCATTCATAGAAAGGATGATTACCCGTTCGAAATCGAGTGTACGTGTTTCCAGTACGCCCATAATCTGTAAACCCGATAAAGGCTCTCCACGGAAAGGGATAGTAATGAAGTCGGTAATACGTTTGAGCAGTCGGAAGTAGGTTTCCATCTTCATCTCTATACCAGCCTCTTCCATCACCTCTTTCATCCGGTTTACCGTTACGAAATAGTGAAAAATAAACTCCTGTTCCAGGTCGTTGGAGCGTACCGGAAATTCTTCCTCTTCCACCTGCACAGAAAGGAACGACAGGCTTTTATTAAGTTCCTGCAACACACCGATCAGGTAGGAAGGGAAATGGACCGGATCGGTTACAGGAGTAAATAACAACGATAATAATTCGCTGCCTGCCAGGCTGGCCGGAGAGATATAAATCCGGTTATGCTGCGAAATTTCCTGTATCAGTTTATATACTATTTCGGGTGCGGCAAGGGATATATAACGGTGGTTGAGTACCGGTAATACGTCGCGGTAATAGAAATAGGGATTCCGGTCTACGTAACGCACATTCTTCTGGAGTGCCAGTACATAATTAACCAGGGCAGCTATAGGTGTTCCTGCCAGAGGATACCCCATCGTTACATTGATGCGCCGGATATGTTCCGGGATAGCATGCAACACAGGTACAAGCAGGCTTTCATCAGGCAATACCACTGCCGTGCGGATGCTCCCCTCTTCATCTTCCTCTTTACACAGCTCAGTAAGCAGGGTATGTACATGCTTGGCCTGCCCGATGCCGGAAGGGATGCCGATTACTTCAATATAAGGACATTCCAGAGGTTCTTTCTGCCATTCCAGTTGCGAAGGAAACAGTTTGAGGTTACGGAAGGCAAAATAAGAAGCCCGGTTCTCCGGGTCCCTGAGCCATCCGGAATCATAATCCCAATAAAAGTCGGCCAGTTCTGCCTGTTGCAACTCTGACAGCAACCTCTCTTCTACTTTGGAAAGCGCATTTAATCCTACAAAGATTACTTTATCCCAGGGCAGTTCAAACAACTGTGTTTCCTGCATTTCTTCTACCACCCCCCTGAATAACATACCTTCATAGCCCTGGTTACGAGCAGCAAGCGTTTTCCTGAATTCACAGTAGATAGGGTATAATACTTCCCATACTGCCAGGAAACTTTGCTGGTTGGGCGAATCGCCTTTGGGATGGAAAGACGACCAGAAGGTGCGGATGGCAGCCACCTGCTCCGGCTCCAGGTAGCTGAAATTATCTTCTATCTGTTTCAGGTCGGTTACGTTGGTAAACAGCATCCGGGCATCAGCCATATGCTTATCGATATCATCAAAATCGTTCAGCAACATTTCACCCCAGTATACAAAATCGTCAAACGACTCGTCGGAACCAGTCTGGCGGACATAGATATGGTAGAGGGTAAAAAGCATATAGATGCGGTCGGACACCTCTTTCCCGCTCAGCCTCACAAACAGGTCGGTAATAGTCAGGATAGCAGGCGAAAAAACAGGCCTGCCAGCCACCTCCGCCAAATATTTCTGGAAGAAAAGGCCTGCACGCCTGTTAGGGAAAACGAAAGCCATACGGCTGGTTTTCACGCCATATGCTTTATAAAATGCCGAAGCAATCTGGTATAAGAAGGGGGTCATCTAATTGTTATTTGCCGCAAATATATTAAAGAAAAACGCTCAAATAAAATTTTATTGTACGGACCGCCCCTTATTTTATGAATTTAAGATATCTTCAATAATTTCCAGTTCATCGGGATAAAAGGTGGTATGGTCGAGTGCGTTCAGGTTATCCTGCAATTGGGCTACCGAGCTGGCACCTACCAATACACTGGTTACCCGCTCGTCTTTCAGCAACCAGGCAATAGCCATTTCGGCCAGTGTTTGCCCCCAGTTAACAGCCACTTCATTCAAACGGTGCACCTTATCGATCACTTCCGGTGTAACGGCTTCCTGCTGCAAATGGCCGGTGGTACGGGCGGCGCGGGAGTTAGGAGGAATGCCTTGCAGGTACTTATCGGTAAGGATTCCCTGTTCAAGCGGCGAAAAAGCAATCAGCCCTACCCCTTCCTCTCCCAGCAGGGGCAGCAACGCCGGCTCCGGGCGGCGGTCGAACATCGAATAGCGTGCCTGATGGATCAGGCAAGGTACCCGGTGTTCCCTCAGCACAGCCAATGCCGCTTCGGTTTGTGCTGCGTCATAGTTAGAGATACCTGCATACAACGCCTTACCCTGGCGTACGATATCAGCCAAAGCCCCATCGTTTCTTCGATAGATGTTTCCGGGTCGGGACGATGGGAATAGAAAATATCCACATACTCCAGCCCCATCCGTTTAAGGCTCTGGTCGAGGCTTGCCATCAGGTATTTACGGCTTCCCCAGTTACCATACGGACCGGGCCACATATCGTAACCGGCTTTAGTAGAAATAATCAGCTCGTCGCGGTAATTACCCAGGCCTTTGCGCAGGATCCGGCCGAAATTCTCTTCTACCGACCCATATACCGGGCCATAATTATTCGCCAGATCAAAATGGGTTACGCTACGGTCGAACGCCTCCCGGACAATCGCTATATAATTACTGAACACATCTACACTTCCGAAGTTATGCCATAAACCCAGCGAAATAGCAGGTAAAAGGATACCACTCCGCCCGCAACGGCGGTAACTCATACTTTCATAACGGGCTTCATTTGCCTTGTATTGTTCCATATACTTGAATATAAAAGGTTATAAATTTACATTTTACCGGAGATAAGGCTTTATCTGCCCGACAAGCAGGCTGAGCAATTTATCAGAACTATTTATCCCCATCTGCCGGGTATGGATAAAAAGCTGCCTGAGGTCGGTATTATAACAGATAGTCATACTATCACGTCCGGCCTCTATCTCGTCACGCCCCAACCCGACCTGGAAAGTATCTTCAATCTCTATTTTCATTCCATCGGGATACTTGCCGGTTACCATAAGCACTACCGGGAATTGACGAAAAAAGGCATGTGCTGCAAACATTTTAAGCCGTTTATTTACACTGAACATACGTGCTCTTTCCTGCCGGTCGCAGTAATAAGCCGAAGGTAGCTGGTTAAGGGCCGTTACAAAAAAATGTTCATGGAAGTTGATCTCTTCACTCTTTTCTCCTTCACGGAACAACAAATCACTTAATTTCTGATAGCAGTACCAGACACTGGTAGTACCCTCTCTGGTACCTTCCGGATAGATACTTTTTAATGAATGGTTTTTCTGTCCCTTATAAGGATACAAGGAGCTGTACGGCACTCTTTGGTCGAGAAACCAATTGCCTACCCCGCTAGGGTATATATCATGTGCGAGACTGGTTTTCCAGCCGTTGAGGTTCTCTGTCACGATCTTACTTTCAGCCTTTCTCATCTCCGTATTTTCCAGTACACGGGCCAGCTTATTATAATTGTATAAAATGATTATCCGCATAATGTCCGTTGATTTATTGAACATCATATGAATGT
>JAJPZJ010000117.1 GCA_021204405.1 Tannerellaceae bacterium
TAAAACTCCGACTTCAAATCCAGAATTTATAATAGGACATTATGCGGATAATCATATTACCAAATATTCATTATATTGCGGGAACCAAACAAAAAGAACCGGAATACAGAACTTATTCTTTCCGGCCTCTTTTTAAAGAAATAGCGATTATGAAGATTCTACAGATCAAAGAGTTAACCGATGCCACAGTTGTTTGTGGAAATACCGGCCTGGAACAGGATTTAGATTGTGCTTTCGCCAGCGACCTGATGAGCGACGTGCTTACATTAGATTGCAATGCCGTACTCATGATCACCGGCCTTTGTAACCCCCAGACCATACGTACTGCTGAAATGGCCGAAATAGCGTGTGTGCTTTTTGTCAGGGGAAAGAAAGCGTCGCCGGAAATGAAGCAACTCGCCGAAGAAAATAATATCATCTTACTGGAAACTGAACTCTCTATGTACCGTGTGGCCGGTATTTTGTATGCTCATGGCTTGCAACTGGTTTATTAAAAAGGAGGTAGTATGCAGTTTCGTTATGAATTAGAAGGAGGTAATTTTACAAAAGCTGGGTACGCATCCAGCCGGGTAAAAAAACTCCTCAAAGAGCTTTCCATCAATCCCCGGATCATAAAAAGGATAGTGGTTGGACTGTATGAAGGAGAAGTAAATGTAGTGGCCCATGCCTGGAAAGGAACCGTACTTGTTGAACTTGAAGCCGAAAAGATTATAATAACCATTCAGGATGAAGGTCTCGGGATACCAGATATTGAAAAAGCCATGCAGGAGGGATTCTCGACTGCCTCCGCTGCCGTCCGGGAAATGAGCTTTGGTACAGGTATGGAACTGCCGAATATGAAGAAAAATGTAGATGAACTTACGATAGAAACAAAGGTTGGAGTAGGTACAAAAGTACAAATGATTACCTGGTTCTCATCCAAAGATAATTAAGTATGGAAATACCTAAATTTTATCATGCACTTAAAATCAGAACAGAACGCTGTGTGGGCTGTACCCACTGTATGACCGAATGCCCTACGGGAGCCATACGTATCAAAGAAGAAAAGGCTACTATCCGGAAAGACTGGTATATTGATTGCGGAGAATGCCTGAATAAATGCCCGGTGGAAGCGATTTACGTAGAAGAAGACGACTTTGACACTATCTTTAATTATAAGCACCGTGTCGTACTGGTACCTGCTGTTTTTATCGGACAATTTTCAAAATATATTACCCAGGAGGAAGTATTCAGCGCGCTTTACGAATTAGGCTTTACCCATGTATACCAGGTAGAATTCACTACCGACATGATACACCGTGAAATGCAGCGACAAATGGAACGGGCAGAAGATAAACCGGTTATAAGCCCATTCTGTCCGGCAATAGTAAGGTTGATTCAGATCCGCTTCCCTTCCTTACTGGATAATATCCTGTTGGTAAAACCACCGGTAAATGCTACCGCTACTTTTTACCATAAAGTCCTGGAAGAGGAGGGAGCCAGCCCTGAAGAGACTGGCATTTTCTATGTTATCCCCTGTGCCGCTAAAATTGCAGCTCTTAAAAGTGCAGACGGATATTCCTCTACCATCAAAGGAGTAATCAATACCGATACCCTATACAATAAAGTATATTATATCCTTAGTAACCGTCCAAAAGATTTTAAACCGGATTGCCAGCTGCCACCACCATTAACCAGAAAAGAGATGCGTTGGAGCCAGACTGGTGGAGAAGCTAAAAACTTTTCCGGCCGTTGCCTGGCTATAGATGAGATACACAATGTGATAGATTTTCTGGAGCGCATGGAAAATACCAATGAAGTAAGGAATGTGGATTTCCTCGAATTACGGGCATGCGACCGGAGTTATGCCGGTGGAGTATTAGCTCCTGCCAACCGTTTCCTTACTCAGGAGCGTATTATGAAACGCTCTTCCAAACTAGATAAAGCTCCGATGCTTTATGATAGTGAAAACCTGGAAGCTCTATGATAGTGAAAACCTGGAAGCTCTGGCCTATTTGAAAAAACATATCCGTATGCGTCCCATACTTCCAAAACCTAAACTTATTTATAATGGAACCCGGGAAGAAATACTGATGAAAATGGAACAGGTACGCAATCTGATGTGTCATTTGCCGGGAATTGATTGCGGCGCCTGTGGAAGTCCCAATTGCCAGAGCCTGGCAGAAGATATTGTACGTCATGAAGCCCAGTTTAGTAACTGTATATTCATGCAACGAAATATGGAGAAACATGGAAAATTAGGAAAAGAACATGCCTTTAGGTTGATAGAGAATACCTGGGGTAAAGATCGTTTAAATAAAGACTGTTATAAGAAAGGAGCAAAATATGAAGGTTTGTGATTTAGTAGTAGAACTCGGATTAACTGTGTTTCTGTGGAAAAGATGCACTGGAAACGGAAATTACAGGTGGATATACCAGCGACCTGCTAAGTGATGTAATGGGGCATCTGGAGGAAGGAATGATCTGGATTATTATGCAGACTCATCAAAATGTACTGGCTGTTGCCACTTTGAAAGATGCAGCAGCTGTCCTGATCGTAAATGGCGGCCGTCCTGATTATGAAATGCTGGAAAAAGCAAAAGGAGAAAATATCCCTATCCTGGGCACTGCTATGCCCGCTTTTGAAGCATCCGGCAGAATTTATAAACTGTTATAATAATGCAGGAATGAAATTATACAAAGCTGATCTTCATATCCATACCTGTCTTTCGCCATGTGGTAGCCTGGAGATGGGCCCTGCCTGTATTGTGGAAAAAGCTATTGAGAAAGGACTGGATGCAATAGCCATCACCGATCACAATACCACTCTACAGGTACCGGCTGTACAGGTATTAGGGCATCAGGCTGGTATCACTGTTTTCGCAGGAGTAGAAGTGACCACCCATGAAGAGGCTCATTGTATAGCATTATTTGACACAAATGAATCCCGTCTGGCCTTTCAGGCCTACCTCGACAATCATTTACCCCATACACCGAATGACCCGGAACGTTTTGGAGACCAGGTATGGGTAAATACAAAGGAAGAGATAGAAGGAGAAATCCCGTGGCTGTTATTATCGGCTATTGACCAGAATACAAGCCAGATCGCAACACGAGTGGCAGCACTAGGTGGCCTATTTATTGCTGCTCATGTAGAACGTCCCTCTTTTAGCCTGATAAGCCAACTGGGATTTATCGATCCTTCCTTACCATTGGATGCCATCGAATATACTCATCCGGAACGTTTCCGTAAGCTGAAACCTGTGCATACCTATTTAAATAACTATGCAACTTATTCCGCTTCCGATGCGCATTATCCGGAGCAGATCGGAACAAACTATGCTTTGTGGCAAACAGAAGTTCTTACCTTTGAACATCTCCGAATGGCATTTCAAGGGATTGCCGGACATACAATCTATTCAAACATACCGGGATAATATGGATACTATCTGTTTTCATATAACTGATATAACTGCCAATAGCATTCATGCTGGTGCACAAGAGATAACACTTATAATAGAGCAGGCAGATAACGAATTTCTGTTTACTATAAAAGATGATGGCTGTGGTATGACACAGGATAAGGTCAATTTACTTACAGATCCTTTCTATACCACCCGTACCACCCATAAAATAGGATTAGGTATCCCTTTCCTTGTACAAAATGTTAATCAAACCGGAGGAACTCTTAAAATAGAGTCTGTACCTGCCCAGGGAACAACTGTAAAGGCCTCTTTCTGTACCAACCATATAGATTGTCCGCCCATAGGCGACCTGGCTGATACAATTACATTACTTATCTGTGGTAATCCGGGAATAAATATAAGGGTGGAATACCGGAAAGGAGAGGAGAGTTTTATGATTACAACGGCAACATTGAAAGAAATATTTGAGGGACTTCCACTGAATAGACCCCAGGTAGTGATGTTGGTAAAAGAATTTCTCGCT
The DNA here is from genome assembly GCA_021204405.1 of Tannerellaceae bacterium. Lineage (GTDB taxonomy): Bacteria > Bacteroidota > Bacteroidia > Bacteroidales > Tannerellaceae > JAJPZJ01. Next base: position 3,928 of record JAJPZJ010000117.1, read on the forward strand.
GCCAACCTGCATTAACTTCTGCCGGTCGCTTTTTTATAATACTCATACCGTTCCAGTACTTCCTTCACATAATTATAGGTCTCTGAACCACACAGGTATCCATGTTTACATACCGGATCATTATAATAAGCCGGATCGCTTTTCAACCGCACATATTCTGCCACATTATTATCCCATATATAGGGATTTCTGCCATATTTCTCAGCCAGGCGTTGTGCATCATATATATGCCCGATACCCGCATTATAAGAAGCAAGTGTAAATTTCATCTTTTCAACCGGATCTTCCACCTGCGACAAACCTTTCCGGAAACGTATCAGGCAATCTGTTCCGGTACGTATACCCGTTTCCGGATCATCCAGTTTTTCAGGTGTAACCCCAAAAGCACGGGCTGTGGCAGGCATAATTCCCATAATTCCCCTGGCACCAGCCCATGAACGTACTTTAGGATTGAAATGAGATTCCTGATAAGCAATTGAAGCGAGCAATTGCCATTCCCATCCCAGACGCTGTGCATATTTACGGAACAGATGATCATAAGGAGAGATTATACCATTTCTTATATCCGGGACTTTCAGGTCGTAAGGCAATTTACTTAATTCGAAATAGCGCTTCATTAGAGCTTCATAGCTCTTTTTATCGGTAGTACCCAAAGCCCACTCGTTGATTGCGGCTGCCAGTTGTGGGCTGCTGGGTCTTACCGACCAGGAAGAACGTTGCGGGAAACTAACTTTCAGGTCGATATTAATATTGCGGAAATAAGTTCTGTTTATGCGGGCAACATTCTCATCACATATCGTATAAGGAATCTGTCCGTTGGCAACCTGTTCGATCAGGTCTTCCGGAGTAATACTATCTGCCTCTTCCGTATGGATCAGGATACCCCCACCCAATTCACCATTTAGGTTTTTCAGACGCTCATGATAACGGGTATTGGCTTTCACATATACCCCTTTTCCGATCAGTCCGGTTACATCTTTAATAAGCGCATCCTGTCGCTCTGCCCGTTGTACCAATACCTGGCTCGACTGCTCTTCGCGGCCGCAAAACAAAACTTCTTCTTTCAGTTCATTACTGATCCGTAAAGGGAAAGCAATTACATCCGCCTCTCCGGCCTGTAATATTTCCACCAGTTCAGCATCAGATTCGGCTACTTTTATTTCCAGTTTTAATCCTTGCGAATCTGCAAAATCCTTTACAAGGTCATATTCATATCCCATCGGCTCCATCCTGTATTCAAAATAAGATACGGAACTATAAAGTGTAACAGCTTTTAGTACACCCTCTTGCCGTATCTGTTCAAAATCCCTTATTTCAGATACGGTCTCATCTACTTTTTGTTTCCAGCCTGTACAAACTGAAACAAAAAGAACACAAAAACCAATAAGGAGAAACTGACGGAACATAGTTACTTATTAGATAGTTCTTTCCAGTAGAACAACATTTTCAACATGGTGGGTATGCGGAAACATATCTACCGGTTGTACTTTCCGTACCCTGTATTTCTCACTTAACACGTTCAGGTCTCTGGCCTGCGTGGCGGGATTACAACTTACATATACAATCCTTTCAGGCGCAGTCCGCAAAATTGTAGCGATCACATCATCGTGCATACCGGCACGGGGAGGGTCGGTAATGATTACGTCCGGTTTACCATGCTTCGCTATAAAGCCAGTATTCAGGATATCTTTCATGTCCCCCGCGTAGAATAAGGTATTTTCAATGCCATTCAGTTTTGAATTTACTTTAGCATCCTCAATAGCTTCCGGGACATATTCGATACTGATAACCTGCTTTGCCTGGCGTGCCACGAAGTTCGCAATGGTACCGGTTCCTGTATACAGGTCATATACAACCTCATTACCGGTTAGGCCGGCAAACTCACGGGTTATTTTATAAAGGTTATAAGCCTGTTCGCTGTTAGTCTGATAAAATGATTTAGGACCAATCTTAAACTTCAACCCTTCCATCTCTTCAATTATATGATCGTTACCACGGAATAGATGGATCTCCTGGTCTGTAATCGTATCGTTACATTTACCATTGATTACATACATTAAAGAGGTAATCTCCGGAAACTGGCCGGCAACATACTCCAGCAAAGCTTCACGCCGCTCCTTATCTTCCTGGTAAAATACTACCACAACCATCAGGTCGCTGGTAGAAGCTGTACGGATCATCAGGGTACGTATAAATCCCTCCTGGTTACGCAGGTCATAAAACGGATACCCTTCACGAGACAGGCAATAGGCCCTGATAGACAGTCGGATCCGGTTAGATATATCATTCTGCAACCAACATTTATTAATATCCAATACCTTATCAAACATCCCCGGAATATGGAAACCCACCCCCGACATGCAGTCAAATGTTTCGCCCGACTGCACCTGCGCCTCCGTCAGCCACTTTTTATTGGAAAAAGTAAACTCAAGCTTATTACGGTAAAAAGTTGTTTTTTCCGAACCAAGGATCGGGAAATACTCATCTGCATCTATTTTGCCGATACGGGTCAGGTTGTCGGTCACCTGCTTGTTTTTATACTTTAGTTGTTCTTCATAAGGCAGGTGCTGCCATTTACATCCGCCGCAAACACCGAAATGTTCACAAAAAGGTTCAGTGCGAACCGGTGAATAGGTGTGGATGGAAACAATTTTGCCTTCTGCGTAACTACGTTTTTTACGGGTTATCTGTATATCTACTATGTCGCCGGGAGCAACATACGGAACAAAAACGACCATTTCATTAACTTTTGCTATCGCTTTGCCTTCTGCGGCCACGTCCGTTATAGTTACCTTTTCAAGTAAAGGTAACTGCTTTTTCTTTCTTGCCAATGATGTTATGTTTAAAAATTCACCACACAAATGTACGTATTTAGGAAATACAAACCATATCAACGGTTATAAAACATATAAAAAATGTAACACTTTTTTATATGCTCTCTTTTCAAATAGCATATATTGTGCTATTGCAATGTTGAGTTAGCAAAATCAACTTTTTTAAACTAACACGTCTGATATAGAAAGGAAAAGAGTTTACACTTTTGGCAATGGAAAAGCTGAAGGAAAAGCAGGAATGAAAAACCTCCTCGGAGGAAAAGGTGCAAACCTCGCTGAAATGAATCTAATCGGAATCCCGGTACCTCCGGGCTTTACAATCACAACCGATGTATGTTCTGAATACTATGAATTAGGAAGATGTATGTTCTGAATACTATGAATTAGGAAAAGAAAAAGTAGTAGAATTACTTAAAGCTGATGTAGAAAATGCGATCGCCAATATCGAAATATTGATGAACTCGAAGTTCGGCGATGTAGAAAACCCATTATTGATGTCTGTCCGTTCGGGAGCCCGTGCCTCTATGCCGGGTATGATGGATACTATCCTCAACCTTGGCCTGAACGACGAAGTAGTGGAAGGAATGACCCGCAAAACCGGCAATGCACGGTTTGCATGGGACTCATACTGCCGTTTTGTACAAATGTATGGCGACGTAGTATTGGTATGAAACCTACCAACAAAGAGGATATCGATCCGTTTGAAGCCATTATTGAAGAAATCAAAGAGGAAAAAGGTGTTAAACTGGATAATGAATTAACAGTTGACGACCTGAAAGAATTGGTAGCCCGTTTCAAAGCAGCTGTAAAAGAACAAACCGGATGCGACTTCCCGGTAAATGCTTACGAGCAGTTATGGGGAGCTATCTGTGCAGTATTCGACTCATGGATGAACGAACGTGCTATCCTGTATCGCCAGATGGAAGGTATTCCGGCCGAATGGGGTACAGCGGTAAATGTTCAGGCAATGGTGTTCGGTAATATGGGCGATACTTCAGCCACAGGTGTATGTTTCTCACGGGATGCCGGTAACGGTGAAGATCTGTTTAACGGAGAATATCTGATTAATGCCCAGGGAGAAGACGTAGTAGCGGGTATCCGTACCCCACAACAGATCACTAAAATAGGATCGCAACGCTGGGCTGAACGTGCCGGAGTACTTGAAGCAGAGCGTGCTGCAAAATATCCCTCCATGGAAGAAGCAATGCCTGAGATTTATAAGGAACTCGACGCATTACAAACGAAACTGGAAAATCACTACCGGGATATGCAGGATATGGAATTCACTGTACAGGAGGGCAAACTGTGGTTCCTGCAAACCCGTAACGGTAAACGTACAGGTTCGGCTATGATAAAAATTGCTATGGATTTGCTGGAGCAGGGAATGATCGATGAAAAAACAGCTCTGGAAAGAATCGAACCCAATAAACTGGATGAACTATTACATCCGGTATTCGATAAAGAAGCACAAAAGAATGCCAAAGTATTGGTAAAAGGTTTACCTGCATCTCCGGGAGCAGCTACCGGCCAGATTGTATTCTTTGCCGAAGATGCAGCCGAATGGCATGCCGCAGGCAAAAAAGTGGTATTGGTCCGGATCGAAACATCTCCGGAAGATCTTGCCGGTATGGCAGCTGCCGAAGGTATCCTGACCGCCCGCGGAGGAATGACCTCCCATGCAGCAGTAGTAGCCCGTGGAATGGGTAAATGTTGTGTATCCGGGGCTGGTGGCCTAAACATAGATTATAAAAAGAAAACCATAGAGGTAGATGGCGTAATACTGAAAGAAGGTGACTTCCTGTCTATCAATGGAACAACCGGTGAAGTATATGAAGGACAGATCAAAACAATGGCTGCCGAACTTTCGGAAGACTTTGCCAAACTGATGAGCTTGGCCGACAAATATGCCAAATTACAGGTACGTACCAATGCCGATACTCCACACGATGCAGAGGTTGCCCGTGCTTTTGGTGCCGTAGGTATCGGATTATGCCGTACGGAGCATATGTTTTTCGAAGGAGATAAAATCAAAGCAATGCGTGAAATGATCCTGGCGGAAGATGCTGCCGGCCATAAATCAGCTTTGGCTAAGATATTACCTTATCAGCAAGCCGACTTCAAAGGTATTTTTGCTGCTATGCACGATTGTCCGGTAACCGTGCGTCTACTCGATCCACCTTTACATGAATTTGTACCACACGACAATTTGTACCACACGACCTGAAAGGACAGCAGGAGATGGCAGATGCCATGGGAGTATCGGTAGAAACCATCCAGCAACGTGTTACTTCACTTTGCGAACACAACCCTATGCTTGGCCATCGTGGTTGCCGCCTGGGTAATACCTATCCGGAGATCACAGAAATGCAGACCCGTGCTATCCTTGGAGCTGCCCTGGAATTGAAGAAAGAGGGTGTTAAAGTATTACCTGAAATTATGGTTCCATTAACAGGTATCCTGTATGAATTCAAAGAACAGGAAAGTGTGATCCGTAAAACAGCCGCAGAACTGTTTGAAGAAGTAGGCGACAGCATCGATTTTAAAGTAGGTACATCGATTTTAAAGTAGGTACAATGATCGAGATCCCCCGTGCAGCACTGACTGCCGACCGCATCGCTTCCTCTGCCGAATTCTTCTCATTTGGAACAAACGACCTTACCCAGATGACATTTGGTTATTCACGCGACGATATCGCCTCTTTCCTTCCTGTTTATCTGGAAAAGAAAATCCTGAAAGTAGACCCCTTCCAGATACTCGACCAGAATGGAGTAGGGCAGTTGGTACGTATGGCTACCGAAAAAGGCCGTGCCGTATGCCCCGACCTTAAGTGCGGTATCTGTGACGAGCATGGTGGCGAACCTTCATCGGTTAAATTCTGTCATAAGGTAGGTCTGAATTATGTATCATGTTCACCGTTCCGTGTGCCTATAGCCCGGATAGCTGCAGCACAGGCAGCTATTGAGGAATAAAATATAGAAGTTTTGATAATTAAGCCCCCAAAGAGAAAAATTATTTTTTCTTTGGGGGCTTTTTTCTATTATTTCTCAACAAATTGCTTTTAGGCATTTTTACTTGTTTAATATACAGATATATTTATCTAATATTATTATATGCAAAGCTCTGTATTTACTTTATATTAGATATTATTCAAATTAACTATATGGGAAACAGTCAGTTAAGGAATTATAAAGATGGTGGAAGATCTTTTAGAGATTTTCAGCTGAATCATTATCCTGGAAATTTTTCTGAATTACTTACTGATTTTGGTGACTGGATTGAGTATACGAAGGAAATAAATAATCAGATCTATTGGATAAACTCTTCCAGTGGAGTAAAGGCCAAAATGAATCTAAACACAAAAGTAAAAGAGAAACATTCTTACATCTCTTTTGTTTCCAATGACTATTTAGGTCTATCACACCATCCGGCTGTTATTCTGGCAGGTGTAGAAGGAGTAATAAAATATGGCGCTGGTGCATGTGCAGCTCCTTCAATAGGAGGATATCTGGATATTCATGCCAGGCTGGAAAAAGAAATAGCGGCATTTACCGGCCAGGAAGATGCATTGATATTTTCTTCCGGTTTCGGTGCTAATAGTGGTACTTTAAGAGCCTTGTTAGGAAAAAATGATTTGGCTTTGATCGATTCGTTTGTACATACTAGTGTGTTAGACGGATTACAAAGTACAAATATTAAGAATATCGGACATAATAATTTAGAATATTTAGAGTTAGTGTTAAAGCGGGAGAGAAGGAACTATAAAACCAAAATGGTTATTGTAGACGGAGTATACTCCCAGGACGGGGATATTAGCCTGTTACCGGATATTCAGCTATTGTGTGAAAAATATGGTGCTGTTTTGTATGTGGACGATGCACACGGAATAGGTTTGTTTGGTGAGACCGGAAAAGGTATTGTCGAACATTATAATATGCTGGGGAAAGTAGATATCCTTACGGGTACATTTAGTAAAGCCTTCGGAGGTATAGGTGGGTTTGTTTGCACCTCTAAAAAGATTATCCAATACCTACGTTATTATGCTAATACTACGGTTTACTCTGCCGCTATTACCCCTCAGGTCACTTTTTCCATTAGGAAAGCACTTGAACTGGTAAAGAGTTCCCGTTCTTTCAAAGATAAGTTATGGGATAACATTCGGTATCTGCGTACCAGGCTAACAGAAGAAAAATTTAATATAGGTTGTTCGGTATCCCCGATATTTCCGATAAAAATAAATGAAGACAGTAAAGTAAGGAGAGCCACCAGTATGTTATTGGATAAAGGTATATACGTGTCAGGTATCATGTATCCTGCCGTACGCCGTAAAGATGCCCGTTTAAGGGTTTCTGTAACTGCTTCCCACACAAAAGAGCAACTGGAGGAATTTGTCCGGGCACTTATTTCCATAGATAATCAACTTTTAATTAGATAATCAAACAAACAACACCCATGGAACAAAAAAGACATAGGCGGAAAAAGATCGAGGTAGAAAATGTTATTGAAAATTCTGTCAGGGAGGCAATTGTAGAAAGAGGTTATAATAGGCTCAGGATCAGTAATATTTTAGAAAAAGCGCGCATAGAGCCTGGTGTATTTTATAATCGTTATAAAGATCTGGATGATTGCCTGGATAAAATTGTACGGAAGTATGATTACTGGTTAAATGATAGCCTGAAAATACTTCCCGATATTACTCCGGCTGAAAATCTGGAGAATATAATTGTAAACCTGATAGATGCATTGGATGCAAATTCTGAAATGCAGCAACTACTGGTATGGGAATTAAGTGAATATAATAAAACTACTGTGCGGACATCAAACGGTAGGGAAGAAGATATCAAATCGATGATCGAGATCTTTAATGATGCTTTTAAAGATATGGATATCGACTACAGGTATTTTTCCGCTCTTTTTATCGGAGGAATATACTATCTTATTTTACATAAAAAATATCCTTCTTTCTGTACAATTGATTTTTCCAAAAAAGAATCTATGGAAAGATTAAAATATACTATCCGCCAGCTTTTCGACCTGATCTATAATAAAGAGATCGACGAAAAAGCTGTAGCAGACAGAGAAGCTAAAAACAAGACATTAGTCATGATGGAAGTTGCAAAATCCTTATTCCAGCAAGGAGTAGACGTACAGATAATTAAAAAGACCACAGGGCTAACTGTAAAGACAATCAGGGAACTGGGAAAAGATAAATAAAGTATACCGGTGGTAAAGTAAAAAGGCTCCGGAATATCCGGAGCCTTTTTTAGTATAAAGGATAGGTATTTCTTTTCTATCTCGATGCCTTCTGATACAAATAGATCGCAATGAGCATATAAATAATATTAGGAATCCAGGCTGCCACCATCGGGGTTACATACCCATTAATGGCAAAGGTTGAAGTCACGGTTATAAAAAGAATATAGGAAAAACTAAGCGCCAGCCCAATACCAATATTCAATCCCATGCCCCCTTTGATCTTCCATGAAGATAGGGATGCCCCGATAGAGGTAAGTATAAATGCCGCCATGATGGCTGCAAAACGCTTGTGATATTCAATCTCAAATGTTTGTATATTACCAATTCCTCTTTCTTTCTGACGTTTGATGTAATGCGCCAGTTGCGGGGTAGTCATCGTTTCGCAATCGTTGATCGATATCAGGAAGTCGGAAGGCATGATTGTAAGTGTCGTATCTTTACGCGATCCTTCGGTAATATATTCGCGCATCCCATCGAAGTCGCGGATCATATAATCGATCACAGTCCACTGGTATAACGAATCATATTTAATGGAATTGGCTGTCAGGCGTGAAACCAGCTTTTTATCCTCAAAATGCTCCAGTGAAAAGCGGTAACCCATATTCGATTTGGCATCGAAACGGTCGAAATAGGCTATCACACCGGGGGCTACCTCTAGTTGCTCGTTCCAGGCATAATCCACCCGCTTATTCTTTATATACTGGTTCTGGAAATCAATACGGGTAATATTGGCCGGAGGAATAATAAAAGCATTCAGGATGAAAGTGACCAGTGCAATGATTCCGGCAGATATACCATATGGCAGCATCAGCCTGCGGAAACTCATTCCACTGGCCAGCATCGCGATAATCTCTGAGTTGTCGGCTAGCCGGGAGGCGAAAAAGATCACAGCAATGAATGTGAACAGCGGACTGAACAAATTCACAAAATAAGGAATGAAGTTAAGGTAGTAGTCAAAAACAATTGCTTCCAAAGGTACATCCGAGCTCAGGAATTTATCTATCTTCTCATTGATATCGAACACTACTGAAATAGCAATGATCAGTGCAATGGCAAACAAATAAGTCCCCAGGAACTGCCTGATGATATACCAATCTATTTTCTTTAGTTTAAGATCCATTTTATAATCTGTTAGATAATTGGCGTACCATACTGTTTTTCCAGGTAGTATAATCGCCGGCGATTATATGTACACGTGCTTCTTTAACTAACCATAAATAGAAAGCAAGGTTGTGGATAGAAGCAATCTGTAAAGCCAGGATTTCATTGGCCTTTACCAGATGGTGCAGGTAGGCTTTGGAATAAAAAGTATCTACATAAGAGGTGCCTTCCGGATCAATAGGAGAGAAATCGGCCTCCCATTTTTTATTCTTTATATTGATCGTTCCGTACCGGGTAAACAACTGGCCATTCCGTCCATTGCGGGTGGGCATAATACAGTCGAACATATCCACTCCACGCTCAATAGCCTCCAATAGGTTGACAGGGGTACCAACCCCCATCAGATACCGGGGTTTGTCTTTTGGCAGTATCTCATTTACCACCTCGATCATCTCATACATTTTGTCTGTAGGTTCTCCCACAGCCAAACCACCGATTGCATTTCCGTCTGCTTCTTTTAAGGCAATGTTTTCAGCAGCCCTGCGCCGTAAATCCGGGTACACACATCCCTGTACAATAGGAAACAGGCTCTGGCTATAACCATATTTAGGTTCCGTAGTGTTGAAACGGTCAAAGCAACGGTCCAGCCAGCGTTCCGTCAGGCCAAGCGATTTCTTTGCATAGTCATAATCCGCGTCGCCGGGGCAACATTCATCAAAGGCCATAATAATATCCGCACCAATAGCCCGCTCAATATCCATTACCTTTTCAGGTGTAAACATATGTTTGGAACCATCTATATGCGAACGGAATTCAGCTCCCTCTTCGTGCAACTTGCGGTTGTCGGAAAGAGAAAATATCTGGAAACCACCGCTATCAGTCAGGATAGGACGATCCCAGCCATTGAATTTATGCAATCCACCGGCCTTTTCCAACACTTCCAGTCCCGGCCGGAGATATAAATGATAGGTATTCCCTAAGATGATTTGTGCATTTATATCGTTTTTTAATTCCTGCATATGCACGGCTTTAACAGCACCCTGCGTACCAACAGGCATAAAAATAGGCATCTCAATCACCCCATGGTCTGTAGTGATCAAGCCCGCCCTCGCGTTCGATTTCGTATCTGTATGTTGTAGTTGGAAGTCCATTCTGCAAAATTTGCAGCAAAGGTACTATTTTCTATTAGAATCCGAAGTCGTCTATTTCTATATCCAATACTTCTTCCTCTTCCGGTTTTTCTATATACTGGTGTACCGGGTTTGCCTTCACAATGATGGCACGGTCTGGCCGCACCGGACAGATAGATTCACAACCACCACATCCTACACACAGGTCGGGTTCAACCGCAGGAATAGTTAATGTACCGGTATAAGGAACCATATGTACAGCCTGTGTAGGACAATGTTCCGAACAAGCACCACAATCGGTCCCTTCGGTCTTTACAATGCAACGATCGATAAAGAACTCGGCAATCCCAATCTGGGTAACTGCCTTTTCTTCTTTGGATAAAGGTTTTAACGCATGATTCGGACATACTTCCGAGCAAACCGTACATTCATAGTTACAGTAACTATTCATATAAGAGACATGCGGCTTTAGCATGTAACCAAATCCATACTCCAGGCCGGCCGGCCGCAGGATCTGGCTCGGACAGCGTACCACACACAGATGGCAGCCTGTACATTTTTCCTTAAACTGTTTCAGGTTTAAAGAGCCCGGAGGAGTAATAGGCTGTACCTTTTCTCCACTGCTGCTACTTGTAACTCCGGTACTTTTGGCAATGGCCGAAACAACCGGTAAGGTCGTCGCAACGGTAGCCCCTGTAGCCAGGAACGAACGCCGGCTGTTACTTTCTTTTCCTATTGGTTTGACTGCCGGCTGCTCTTTTACTTCCTCTTTCTTATAAAAAGGCTTAAAGCCATAGGTAATGCTGGATTTGGAACAGGAAGAAACACAATTGAAACAATCTACACAACGTGAAGAGTCAACAGTCATCTCTTTACTATTAATCGCTTCGGCTTTGCAGGTATGCTCGCAAATACCACATTTAATACAGGTACTTTTATCGATAGATACGCGGAAAAGTGCCTCTTTAGAGGCCAGTCCCAACAGCGCACCCAGCGGACAGAGCGTATTGCAGTATAAACGCCCCCGCAAACTAACCATTACAGCAAATATGATAAGGATAATAAAACCTGCTATCACACCCGCTATAGTAGCTGTGCTCAGTGTTACATGGTAAAGTGCATAATTATCCATCTTCATCAGCACATCGGCCAGCAGGTTATTGCCCCATACCACTATCGGCCTGAACAGGTTTGCCGATATCCTGCCAAAATTACTGTAAGGATCTAATAAGGTCCAGAGTTCAATAGAACCGGCTAATGCCAGGAGAACACCTATACCCAGTAATCCATATCGCAGCCAGTTCATCGGTTTATGATATTTAAATCTTCTGCTGCCTTTCTTCTTTTTTTCCCCGATACAATAAATCCGGTTAATAATATCCTGCAATACACCAGCCGGACAGATCACAGAGCAATAAATACGCCCCAATACAAAAGCCAGTAGTAACTGGAAGATAAATATTCCGGCCATTCCGGCCAGGAAAGCCGGAATAACTTGTATACCGGCAAGATAATGAAATGTATCTGGTAATTTGCCTCCGAAATCAACAAAGTAAAGCAGGATAGGTACGAAAAAAAGTATCGCGAGTATAACCCGCAACACTTTTAATATATTTAATTTATTCATTCTCAGATTCTGATACGTTGGATATTCAGTTTATCAAGGTCAGTGCTACCCAGTTTCATCTCTTCACCTTTGCCAATATGGCCAACAGCCTCCATGTCCAGCTTTTTCACCTGGTTGAACATACGCAGCGCAGCCGTATCGACAGCTACGATATCCGGAGAAGCAATCAGCGATTTAATACTAGCAACATCCGCCAGGCTCTTACCTTGCGGACCGTTCTGGTGCATAATACGATAAGCATCCACAATATTCAGTACCGGTTTTTTCGGCCAGGTACAGATATCGGCAATACATTGCTGCAGGTCGTTCTGGTGGAAGAAACGGCGGTCCCATACAATACCCATATAATTCTTCATGGCACAGGACAACTTGGCTCCCCCATGGTTTTTCAATACAGGCACGTTGATCCAGGCATCCGCTTCCAGCAGCGCTTCGTGTATCTGGGTAGACTTTAAACTTACACCGTTTGGTAAAGGTACAGTTTTGTAATATTTTTCGTCGTTTCCGGGAACGATCACACCACCGGCAGCCTTCACTGCTGCGGCAATCCCACTGCTGTCATAACATTTCTGCCAGTTATCGCAGGTATGGTCGAACACAGTCACCTTACTGGCTCCCGCATTCAGACAACGTTTTACCAATGCCTGGATAAGTTCGGGGTTAGTATTACCAGCCATTTCCGGCGAACGGTCCCAGCCGATATTCGGTTTGATAACTATTTTTTGTCCTTTCTTTACATACTTGTCAATACTACCTAGCGCTTCCAATGCCTTATCAAGCATAGCTTCGGGTTCGCTACCCATTACAGCTACCAGGTCAGGAGCCTGTTGTACGGTCATTGTATTAGAAGCAAGTGCAGCCTGTAAACCTTCGAAATTGAGAGAGAGTGCAGCACCAGCCATTATACCGGTCTTAAAGAAATCACGACGTTTCATATTTGAATATTGGATTATTGGTTGTTCTTTATGTTAAACATATCGTAACAAAAATAAGTTATAATCTGATTCATAACGTTATCTTTGATCTTAAAAATGATGAATTTTTAAACTACAACCGTTTTTGTTGTATTTTATAAAAGGTAAAAACGAAAAAATAAAGCTAAAGACGAAAAATATAAAATTAAATTTAATATGGCTATCACCTTCGATATACAGCTACCCCATTATAACCGGGGCTTCCACCTGATTACCGACCAGATAAAAAGGCAATTACCCTCCTTACCGGAGCATGGCCTGGTAGTCGTTTTTATTAAACATACTTCTGCCGCTTTAACATTGAATGAAAATGCCGATCCCGATGTGCGCCACGACTTCAATAGCTTTTTTAACCACCTGGTACCCGATGGTACTTCTTATTTTATCCATACCTTTGAAGGCGAAGACGATATGTCCGCCCATATTAAAGCCTCCCTGCTAGGGGCTTCTGTTACTATACCCATTAAGGATCATAAGCTCAACCTGGGTACATGGCAAGGTATCTATCTGTGTGAATTCCACAATGGAGGCGACCGGAGGAAATTGAGTATAACTATTTTATAAATGTTACAATACCATGATGCGGCTGTAACATGAAACAAGTTCAGCTTTACTATTCCATACTTTATTCCATAGGTGTCTGCTCAGGTTGGCACAGATAACTACCGGATATATTTAATATTTTATACCTTTGTACTGCTTAATAAGGAATGTAGCGTGGAAGAATACTTAAAACAACTGAATGAAAGCCAGCTTGAAGCTGTACTTTATACCGATGGGCCTGAACTGGTTATTGCCGGGGCAGGATCGGGTAAAACCCGGGTGTTAACCTATAAAATAGCCTATCTGTTGCATCAGGGGTTACCACCACAAAGCATCCTTGCCCTTACATTTACCAACAAGGCAGCCCGTGAAATGAAAGAACGTATCGCAGCTATCACCGGCTGGCAGGTAGCCCGGCGCCTGTGGATGGGAACTTTTCACTCTATTTTCTCACGGATCCTGCAGGTAGAAGCTTCCTATATAGGATATATTTCCAATTTTACAATATACGACTCTTCCGACTCTAAAAACCTGATCAAAGCTATCATCAAAGAGATGCAACTGGACGATAAAATATACCGTCCGGGCATGATCCAGAGCCGTATCTCCAATGCCAAGAATGCACTGGTCACCTGGAAGGCATACGAACAGAATAAAGAACTGATCGAATACGATACCCGCTCGAAAATACCTTTGGTGCGTGAAATTTATAAACGCTACCAGAACCGCTGCCTGCAGGCCGGCGCAATGGATTTCGACGACCTGCTTTTACAAACCAATATCCTGTTTCGCGACCATCCTGAAGTGCTGGATAAATACAGCAGTTTCTTCCAATATGTATTGGTAGATGAGTACCAGGATACCAACTATGCCCAGCACCTGATTGTTCAGCGCATCTGCGAGAAACATAAACGTATCTGTGTAGTAGGAGATGATGCCCAAAGTATCTATTCCTTTCGCGGAGCCAATATCGATAACATTCTCCAGTTTAAAAATATCTATCCCGGTTGCCGTATATTCAAGCTGGAACAAAATTACCGCTCTACCCAGAATATTGTAGATGCGGCCAATAGCCTGATTGAAAAGAATAAAGAACAGATCCGGAAAACTGTTTTCTCTGAAAAGGAGAAAGGAACCAAAGTATCCGTTACTCCTTCTTACTCCGATTATGAAGAAGGTTATATTGTGGCTTCCCGTATCGAAACGATGCGTATGGATAATCCCGGCTATGGATATGCCGATTTTGCTATCTTGTACCGTACCAATGCCCAGTCCCGTATCCTTGAAGAGGCGCTACGTAAAAGGGGCATCCCTTATAAGACATACGGAGGTCTTTCTTTTTATCAACGGAAAGAGATCAAAGATGTGATTGCCTATTTCCGTGTCGTACTGAATCCACATGATGAAGAGGCGTTCAAACGGATTATTAATTATCCTTCCCGCGGGATAGGTAGCACAACGGTAGGTAAACTTGTTGCGGCAGCTTCGGAACATAATGTGAGCCTGTGGACTGTCCTGGGCGACCCGGTCGGATATGGTGTATCTATCAATAATGGTACAGCCGGCAAATTAGGTGCTTTCCGGGGAATGATAGAAAAATTCATAGAGAAAAACAGTGAGATGCAGGCCGACGAACTGGCAACAACCATTGTAAAAGAGAGTGGGATAGTAGCCACCCTGTTCCAGGATCGCTCGGTAGAAGGAATCAGCAAACAGGAAAACCTGCAGGAATTGCTGAACGGGATTGCTGAATTTTGCCAGCTCAGGCGCGAAGAGGGCGAGGAGCAGGTGATGATGGCCGACTTCCTGGCAGAGGTTTCCCTATTAACCGACCAGGATACTGATAAAGACGAGAAGGCCAACA
Source organism: Tannerellaceae bacterium (assembly GCA_021204405.1). GTDB lineage: Bacteria > Bacteroidota > Bacteroidia > Bacteroidales > Tannerellaceae > JAJPZJ01. The sequence goes on from JAJPZJ010000117.1 coordinate 19,254, forward strand.
AGATCACCCTGATGACCATCCATGCTGCTAAGGGACTGGAATTTAAAAATGTGTTTATCGTAGGACTGGAAGAAGAGCTTTTCCCTTCGCAGATGTCGAAAGATAGTCCGCGTGCCATCGAAGAAGAGCGGCGGTTGTTCTACGTAGCCATTACCCGGGCAGAACAAAACTGTATACTTACCTTTGCCAAAAGCCGTTTCCGTAACGGGCAGAGTACCATTTGTGCACCCAGCCGCTTCCTGCGCGACATCGACCTGAAGTATCTCGATTATCCCGAAGATACCCCTTTACAACGTACGGCAACTACTTCTTTTGGCGGATTCCGCGATACGGCAAGGCAGCCTGCTTTCCGGTCGCCTTTCCAGCAACCCCATGCCTTGGAAAAGGAAACTATTCACGAAACGCCTTCATCTACACGTCTGAGAAAAGTGGCGTCTGCATCATCCGTTCCAGCTTCTCCGGGCACTTCCGTAACCGGATTAACACCCGGAACACGGGTACAACATGACCGTTTTGGCGAGGGTGAAGTGATTGCTATCGAAGGAGAAGGAGGCAATGCAAAAGCCACAGTTTCATTTACCAATTTCGGACAGAAACAGCTATTGCTCAAATTTGCCCGCCTTACCGTCATCGGTTAATTGAGCTCGACGTCAAAGTCTACATTTTCCCAGCTTTTTACATATACCTTGAAATCTACTCCCTGCATAAGGGTGATAGGATCGGTCGGATTTGGAATCGTATCACTTTTATGATAGCCCAGGCCTGAAATGGAATTTACTTTTAGCCGGTAAAAATGGTTTCGGATGGTCGCATACCGTAAACTGGCAGTTGATTCCGTATTATCTTCTATCGGAATGATATAAAAACATTCTCCTTTTTGATAGATGTAGGTTTTTTTACCTCTCCGTAATCGGGGTGGGAAATGCCATACGGATTACCATCATATATCAGTTTGGCCCCGTTGCTAAACTCTGCTACCCAAAAAGTATTATCAATAAGGGTACCTCCGGTTACTCCCGGATTGCTTACCTGGTAGATCTCGCTGGCATCCGGTTGGTATTGATAGGATAGCTGGAAACAACTGGCAGTTTCATTCCGGGAAATTTCATTTGTGTTTTCCATTGTGTAGAATTCCGTTTCGTAGCCTATACTGGGGGTTCCGCCGGTGATACTATTGAAATCATCTGAAAGGTTATAGCTGTAATAATGCGGACTGATTACCTGGCTTCCTATTGTTTTGAACGGTCCATCCCATTGTCCGACCAGATATATATTTTTAGGCACGTTTATAATCCGGTACATGGTATGATCGTATATAAGCTTTCCTTTCAGGTTTCCCTTAATCGTCGGCTCTTCATCTACCAAAGCAACTTTAGCAACCATTCTTCCTATGGTTAAATCCACAGTTTCCGGAGTTTGTTCCGTATCGTTTCCGGCTATGGTTGTTTTAGAACCCATTAAAGTACCCATTACCATTCCGCCATTACCATAGAATAATTCTGCCAGGGTAGCATTGGCGGTTTGTTTTTCAAAATTAGTCCGGTGGGTGCCTGCCGTAGGTTCGGTAAACAGGCCTGCCGGTTTATTGGCAAAAATATAGAAGTATTTATCGCCTGCACTAATCAGGAGCTGTTCCGAACGGTAGCGGCCGTTTTCCGGATTGATACTTACAGTTCCGGAGGTTTCAAATAGACCGTCCGAATCGAAAACATAATAGTTCACACTACTGCCGATCTGGTTCTCCCTGGCTGTGCCGGCTTCTTCTGCAGACGAAGCATAGGTTTGCAGGTCGGCTGCCTTGATCCTGAAATCGATCACAGCATTTGCAACTTTTGTCTCGCTTTTACTTTCCGGAACATTTTCATTATTATCCTTTGTACACATTGTAAAAATGCATCCGATAATAACGATACTTATTATATTTAATATCACTTTATTTATAACCCATCACTTTATTATATTCCTTATCTCCATATTCCTTATCTCCTTTCCATACATTATTTTCATTGATTATAAATAAAAGGGAAGCACAGCATATTCAAAAAATACTGTTGCCATACTACAAATATAGAGGGGATAAAACGACTGCTCATTCTCAAAAATGTCCCTCCTATACATAAATTCCGCCAATCGCCGGGATAGTAGCTGTTCATAGCAGGGAAACATACCTTACTACAGTAAAAAAATTGTACCTTTGTGCGATCAAAAAAACAGGTCAGATGATAGATATTAATAAAATACCATCCCCTTGCTATGTGATGGAAGAAGAGTTACTCCGCAGAAACCTTGCCCTGATTAAATCGGTAAAAGAGCAGGCCGGAGTAAATATTATACTTGCATTCAAAGCCTTTGCCATGTGGAAGGCTTTCCCTATTATCCGGGAGTATATCCCTTATTCAACAGCCAGCTCGATCTATGAGGCACAACTAGTTTATGAAGAGATGGGTAGTCTGGCGCATACCTATTCGCCGGCTTATACGGAAGAATCTTTTCCAACCATCCTGCAATACAGTAGCCATGTAACTTTTAATTCCCTTTCTCAGTTTGAACGCTTCTATCCGCAGGTAGTGGCAGAGGGAAACAAGGTTTCGTGTGGTTTACGGATTAATCCTGAATATTCCGAAGTAGGCACCGACCTGTATAACCCGTGTGCTCCCGGTTCACGTATGGGGATAATTAGCGACTTGCTGGGAGATACCTTGCCGGATGGCGTAGAAGGGTTTCACTTTCATACACTTTGTGAATCGACCTCGTATAATCTGGAAAGAACTTTACAGGAAGTTGAAAAACGGTTCGGTCGTTTCCTGCCACAACTGAAATGGTTGAATATGGGCGGGGGGCATTTAATGACCCGGAAAGACTATGATATCCCACATCTGGTTTCCTTATTGAAATCATTTCAAGTAAAATACCCTAACCTGGAGATTATTATGGAGCCGGGTAGTGCATTTGCCTGGCAAACAGGGTTCCTGCTTACCACTGTAGTGGATATTGTAGAAAACCATGGTATTCAAACGGCTATCATCGACGCCTCTTTCACCTGCCATATGCCCGATTGCCTGGAAATGCCTTACAAACCGGTTATCAGGCATGCGACAGAGGCAGTTGCAGGTAAACCAACCTATAGGATCGGAGGGAATAGCTGCCTGAGTGGCGATTTTATGGGAGACTGGTCATTTGATAAACCGCTTCAGGTGGGCGACAAGCTTATTTTTGAAGATATGATACATTACACCATTGTAAAGACAAACATGTTTAATGGTATCCCACATCCTTCCCTGGCTTTGTGGAGCCGGGAGGATGAACTGGTAATATACCGCCGGTTCGGCTATGAAGATTATAAAAACCGGATGGATTGAATCCGGCTGGTAGAAACTATTACAGTGTGAATCCTGTTGAATAAATAAAAAATTGCTACCGGCCAATTGCTAATTGTCAATTTAGTATTACTTTAGCAGTTTTAAAATAAAACAAAGTAGAAAGGCATATGGGTATTTTCAGCTTTTTCAGTAAAGAAAAGAAAGAAACTTTAGATAAGGGGTTATCAAAAACGAAGGAAAACGTATTTTCTAAACTCACCAGGGCAATTGCCGGTAAAAGCAAAGTAGACGACGATATGTTGGACGACCTCGAAGAGGTACTCATTACATCGGATGTCGGCGTAGATACCACCCTGAAAATCATTAAACGTATTGAAGAGCGGGTAGAACGTGATAAATATGTTACTACAGATGAGCTGACTACTATCCTGCGGGATGAGATCGCCTCGCTGTTAGCTGAAAACAATACGGTGGATACCGAAGGCTTTGATACACCTGCCGGTAAAAAGCCCTATGTCATTATGGTAGTAGGTGTAAATGGGGTAGGTAAAACCACTACGATCGGCAAACTGGCTTATCAGTTTAAAAAGGCTGGTAAAACCGTCTACCTGGGTGCTGCCGATACCTTCCGTGCCGCTGCAGTTGAGCAGTTGGTGATCTGGGGTGAAAGGGTGGGAGTGCCTGTTATAAAACAAAAGATGGGTTCCGATCCTGCCTCTGTGGCTTTTGATACCCTTAGTTCTGCCAAAGCAAATAACGCCGATATGGTAATTATAGATACAGCCGGACGTTTGCATAATAAGATCAACCTGATGAATGAATTAACCAAAATCAAGAATGTTATGCAAAAGGTTATCCCGGATGCACCTCATGAAATCTTATTGGTATTAGATGGTTCTACAGGTCAGAATGCGTTTGAGCAGGCTAAACAATTCACTGCGGCGACCGAAGTAAACGCATTGGCCGTAACCAAACTGGATGGTACGGCAAAAGGAGGAGTAGTGATCGGTATTTCAGACCAGTTCCGTATCCCTGTAAAATATATTGGCCTGGGCGAGGGAATAGAAGACCTCCAGGCTTTCAATAAAAAGGAATTTGTAAACTCCCTGTTCGGCGAATAATTCCGAATTTTAATTTTTAATGAAAAGAAATAAAGTAGATTTAATTACGCTGGGTTGTTCTAAAAATCTGGTGGATTCAGAACAGCTTATGCGTCAATTCGTAGCTAACGGCTATACGGTAGCGCACGACCCCGACAAAGTTAACGGAGAGATAAAAGTTAACGGAGAGATAGTAGTAGTAAATACCTGTGGTTTCATCGGTGATGCACAGGAAGAATCGATCAATATGATCCTTGAACTGGGTGAAGCCAGGAAAAGAGGACAAATTGGTAAACTGTTCGTTATGGGCTGTCTTTCGGAACGGTTCCTGAAAGACCTGAAAAAAGAGTTACCGGAAGTAGACCGTTTCTATGGAAAATTCAACTGGAAACAGTTATTAACCGACATCGGCAAACCTTATCATACGGATATTGCCGTAGACCGTGTATTAACAACCCCTTCCCATTATGCTTATCTCAAAATAGCCGAAGGTTGTAATCGTACCTGTTCCTATTGTTCCATACCTATTATCACAGGCCGGTACCAGTCCCGCACAATAGAAGAGATCGAAAGCGAAGTGCGTTTGCTGGTAGCCCGTGGAGTGAAAGAATTCCAGGTAATCGCACAGGATCTTACCTATTATGGGCTCGACCTGTATAAGAAACTGGCTTTACCGGAATTGGTAGAACGGATCTCCGACATTCCGGGGGTAGAATGGATCAGGCTCCATTATGGCTATCCGGCACGTTTTCCGAATGATCTTTTACGGGTTATGCGCGAGCGCGACAATGTTTGTAAATACATGGATATTGCCCTCCAGCATATCAGCGACCCTATGCTGCAACAAATGCGTCGTAATATTTCCAAAGCCGAAACCTATGAACTCATAGAACGTATGCGTGCGGAAGTGCCCGGTATCCATCTACGTACTACTTTAATGACCGGCCATCCCGGAGAAACCGAAGCCGACTTTGAAGAAATGGTAGAGTTTGTCAAGCAAGTGCGTTTCGAACGTATGGGGGCATTTGCCTACAGCCATGAAGAAGGCACCTATTCACACAAAAAATATGAAGATCATATTCCGCAGGAAGTAAAACAGGAGCGGCTGGACTACATCATGCGCTTACAGCAAAATATCGCAGCCGAACAAAGTGCCGCCAAAATAGGTAAGATATTTAAAGTAATGGTAGATCGCGAAGAACCCGACTATTATATCGGACGTACCGAATTTGACTCTCCGGAAGTAGACCCGGAAGTGCTGATAAATAAAAACCAATTACTTACTCCGGGAGAATTTTATAATATCCGGATAGACTCGGCAGATGTTTTTGATTTGTATGGATCGCTTGTAAAGTAAGGGTATAAAAAGAGTTGCCAGGCACTTACAAAGGTGTTTATTTGTTTAAATGATTATCCGCATAATGTCCTATTATAAATTCTGGATTTGAAGTCGGA
>JAJPZJ010000049.1 GCA_021204405.1 Tannerellaceae bacterium
TATAACTCCGACTTAAAATCCAGAATTTATAATAGGACATTATGCGGATAATCATAAAATATAAAATTGAAAGTGTTTGTTTTTAATCAGTATGATGATATAAAAAGTATAGTTGATAGATCATCTGACTCTATAGATGTGTCAGCTTATTCTGAGTTTTTATATAAATATTCATGGCCTTTTTTATGGAAAGAATGCTTTCTTTGATAAGAAATAATAAGTTATAAAGAGAAGAAAAATGAGGTTTTACTAATAATACTATTATAGAAATAATAAATGTTATTTTAGAAAGAGAACTTTCTTATTAGTTTGATTTTGCATAAGACTTGATTTTGTTTAATACAATGATATTATGTACGCAGTCCCAATACTATTTCTAATATTCAATAGACCAGATACGACGAAAATTGTATTTGATCGGATTCGGGAGATTCGTCCTTCCAGGTTGTATATAGCTGCTGATGCTCCTAGGAAATCGAAACCGAAAGAAGTTGAGATGTGCCTTGAAACTCGATCTATTGTTCATCAGATTGATTGGCCTTGTGAAGTTAAGACACTCTTTAGAATAGAGAATTTAGGATGTAAGAGAGCTGTATCAGAAGCTATTAGTTGGTTCTTTGAACAAGAAGAATATGGAGTGATTTTAGAGGATGATTGTTTACCGGATTTATCTTTTTTCCCTTTTTGTGAAGAACTACTGATAAAATATAAAGATGATTCTCACATTGGACATATAGGGGGGAATTGTTATTATCCGAATGCCGTTAATGCTGATTTGAGTTACGATTTTTGTTGGGTAACACATATTTGGGGATGGGCTACGTGGCGTCGAGTATGGAAAAATGTAGATTTGAGTACTTCCTTATGGAATAAGGGGCTGTATTCGAATGCTTCTCTTTATTGTAATATGTGGGAGAAAATATATTTTACATCGTTTTTATCAGATGCCATAGCAAAACGCAATGGATTAAATCCTTGGGGGGTGTTTTACTATTTTACACTTAGATTGCAGCATCAGTTATCAATATATCCATCAGTTAATTTAGTAACCAATATCGGTCTGAATGATCCGAATGCCACTCATACGAAGAAGCATACAGATAAATTTTATAGGTCTTATGAATCAATAAGTTTCCCCATGAAACATCCTCGGCATATATTTGCGAATAAGCTGATAGATAGCGCAGAGGTAAAAAAGCATTTCTTTTCGTATAAACGGATATTGCGCTATCTCTTGAAAGATTATTGATATATTCTTTGTATTAATATCGTGAACCTAACAAAAAATAGATGGGATCTGTATTGAAGGAATTAAGGCTTTTATTGCAGAAAATATTAGACCGAACAGTTTTTCTATTCAGCAAGAAGTCTGTTATCATAGGAAATTTGCCATATAGTTGGTGTAAAATACCTGTGCCTAACGATTGTCCCAAACAAAGCCAAACCCATCCTTCCATTTTGTATATCAAACAAGGTTGGAATGGCGCAACTCATTGGCTGGGAGTAACTCCTTATCCTGAGGCTCAGGTGGAATATGAAAATCCTTGCATTTATTATGCGATGGGGGATAGTGGAAGGTCTCCAATAAATTTACTCCCATAAAAAAGAATCCTATTTTGGGTTGGCCAGGAGGTTCGCGCTTTAACTCGGATATCGAACTGTTCTATGACAATAATACTTTGTATTCTATCATTCGGGAATATGATGATAAGTCGCTTCAAAAAATATTGAAAGTACAATCTTCCTCTGATGGGCAGCAATGGAGTGAAGCCCGTCCTTTTTTTTGAAACGGATAATCCTGAACAGGAATTATTATCCCCTTCGATATTGAGGTACAAAAATAGACTGAGGATTTATTGTTTAAATGGGAATACAGGAATTACTAAAAAAGGAATATGTACAGGAATTGACATCTTAGAAGGAGACGATTTGGAAAATCCCGTTTTTGAGGAAGTAAAAGGTGGTTCTTTTTTGAATAAAGCTCAGGTTAAAATAGAACCTTGGCATTGTTGTTTGTTCGAATATGAACAAAAACTGTATATGTTGTTTTGCAGCCGCGATCACAAACAAAAGTCGTTCCGTTCGCCGATGGAAACATATCTGGCTGTGTCGGAGGATTATCATAATTTCAGATATATGAAAAACCGATTATTTCCCACATCAAAACGTACCGGCCATCTGCTTATATTTGTGGCGATTCACTACATTTGTATTTTTCTGTTGTTGGGTATATCGATAATTTCGTGGAGGATAGAAGGATCGGATATACTTGTTTAAATATGAAAAAGTTGTTGCAATTGTTATCTGAATGAAAGTAGTAATAATAAATACATCAGAACGTACAGGTGGAGCGGCTGTTGCTGCGGGACGGTTAGCTAAAGCTTTATTTCGTAACGGAGTATCTGTAAATATGCTTGTGCGGGAAAAGCAATCGGCTGACAGTGATGTTGTTTCTGTTAATACGAATGCAATTATCCGGTTTGCCAACTTATTCCGCTTTTATTGGGAACGGCTTGTTATTTTTTTATTTAATCATCTGAATAGGAAAGATTTGTTTTGTGTTTCTATCGCTAATGTAGGTAAAGATATATCCAGACATCCATTGGTGAGTAATGCTGATATCATTCATTTACATTGGGTTAATCAAGGATTTCTTTCGATGCAGGATATTAGAAAATTGGTAGAATCAGGGAACCGATTGTCTGGACTATGCATGATATGTGGCCTTGTACCGGTATTTGTCATTATGCTCAGGAATGTGAGAAATATCAAGAGAAATGTGGTTCTTGTTTTTTTCTTCATTCAAAAAGTGGTCAAGATCTTTCAACTTATGTTTTTAAGAAGAAGGAGCAAATATATAATAAAGCAGATATTTCTTTTGTTGGTTGCAGTAATTGGTTGGCTAATCGTGCGAGACAAAGTAGATTACTTCATGGTAAATCTATATTGTCTATTCCTAATCCGTTGGATATGACTATTTTCCAGCGTCAAGATCGTGTAAGAGCTCGACAAGAGTTAGGACTTCCTGAAGACAAGAAATTACTGTTGTTTGGTGCTTTGAACGTTACAGACGAACGCAAGGGTGTTTTCTATTTGATTGAAGCATTGAAAAAATTCCGACACCAGGGAAATATAGAATTAGTTGTTTTCGGACAAATAAAGGATGATATTCGAGATATATTACCAGTCCCGGTTTATCCCATGGGGTATTTGACTGAAGAAAAGAAAATAGCTTTATTGTATAATGCTGTTGATTTGTTTGTTACATCTTCGTTGGAAGAGAATTTACCTAATACGATTATGGAATCGATGGCATGTGGGACTCCATGTGTTGGTTTTAATATAGGTGGCATCCCTGAAATGATAGATCATTTGCAAAATGGCTATGTTGCAGAATATAAGGATGTGGAAGATTTATCTCGGGGAATAAAATGGATTTTAGATAATGAAAGGTATGATGAATTGTCTGAATCGTGCATAAAGAAAGTTCAATCTGCATATTCAGAAGAAGTCATTGCCTGTAAATATATATCCTTGTATAAGGAAGTTTTAAAAGAATCTTTATAAAAATCAAATTGGAAGCATATTTTTATTTCGGAGGAGAGCTGCCGGGGAAGAGGGCTTATCATTCTTGTATTTGCTTGGCAGAGGGTTTGACTGATTTGGGAGTAGCATGCTACTCAGACTTTGCCAATTACCTGCCGGGCATTGGCAAAGATTTCCTTATGAAATATGATGATGATCATCATATCCAGGATGCCGATATTGTAATTATTCATTATACTTTGTATGAAAGGGATGTGCATGCAGATGAAACTCTGATTCGGTTGAACAGACTGCCTAGAAAATATATTACAGTATTTTTGGATGATAGTGATGGTTTGCGAACTCCCGGTTTTAGAAAGGGGGCACAGAATTGCGACTATGTATTGAAGTCCCATTATAACAGGTTGTATGAATATCCGGATAATTTCGTTCCCTGGCAGTTTGGCGTTTCTAATCGCATATTGAATGCTGTTTCTCCATTGCCGTATTCTGAACGTATTCCTCAGATATTGGTTAATTTTAAGGCGAAACACTAATTAAGAGATTATATGGGAGAATTGATCCGGCCTGTGTTTTCAAAATACATGAATTGGAATGCAGAGTGTGATACATTTACTTCTGACACTTTAGAAGGTGATGATCTTTTATTTTGGGAACAGACTGGTGCCAGGCATTATCCGGAATATTATAAGAAACTTTCATCGAGTATGGTCTGTGCCTGCTATGGGGGTGTTTTTGCTATACCCATTGGTAACTATAATAAATATACCGCAAAAATTGCTCGTGAAGTAAATGATATATTTCATCTCTATGAATGGGACAGAGTCCGTCAATGGGATTCTTGGAGATTGTGGGAGGCTTGGGCGGCTGCTTGCTGTGTCGTTCATATTGATCTGGAAAAATATGGATGTGTATTGCCCGTAATGCCTAAGAATGGCAAACATTATATTGGTGTAGATATCAAGAATATTGATAAATTAGAGTCTCTTTTGGCTATGGACTCAAAAAGGTCAGGAGAATCATCTCTGTTAGGAGATATTGCTGCGAATGGACGGGAATTCGTATTAGAGAATTATACTCCACGAAAGGTGGCAGAGCGGTTGCTTAATTTAATCGAATTTTAGTGGCATTAGATTATGAATAAAGATTTTAAAACAATATGTTGTTACCTGATTCTGAAAATCAATATATAGAGTTCAAGCAATCATTTAATGCTGCTACTATAGAGACCTTGGTCGCCTTTGCTAATAGTAAGGGTGGCACTGTATATGTCGGAATGGAAGATAATGGAGATGTAAAAGGTGTTCTTCTAGGAAAAGAACGTATAGCACAAATTGTTAATGAAATAAAGTTTAAAACAAAATGATTATCCGCATGATGTCCGTTGATTTATTGAACATCATATGAATGTTTT
>JAJPZJ010000143.1 GCA_021204405.1 Tannerellaceae bacterium
CGACTTCAAATCCAGAATTTATAATAGGACATTATGCGGATAATCATTTTATTTTTTTATCCAACAGTTCAAAACCTCCGGCTTCAGGTTCGACGATCAGGTCGGTAATTGAAAGGTATTGTCCGGGAGCCTCCCCGTAATTATTTAATTGGTAAATAACCTGTCCGGTATTTATATCATATACAAGTAGTCTGTTAAGAGTACTTGTATATAACTTATCTCCGGCGACTTTCATAAAATCCACTTCGCCTATCAGGTATTCGTCCAGGCTATTATCCAGTAAAGTATAACTGATATCTTCCAACAAAGAGGAAAGTTGGACAGGCTGTTTTTTATGGATATCAATCGTAAGGATTGGAATATCATCTTCTGTAAAAGAAGAAGTATGATTACAACTAAGCAGAAGATATGTAAAAAATAGGATTGTATAAATAAACTGCTTATTCATAATAGAGGGTAGTAAGGATCAACTTTTTCTTTTTATCAATGTCAAAGTAGGTAAATTATTTGTAGTCACTGCTTTTTAATATCATAAAATAAGTGAAAAGAAGGATTATTTGTTGTTACCACGGGTGCTACCTGCGGTTATTTTCATTTGACTCCCTCAGGATCATTAACCAGTTAGGATCAAAGATTTTCCAAATATGTAAATATCTATAAATTAGGATGCTGACAGCTCCCCGCGCAGGCGGGGACCGCATCAAAACAAGCCGAATCTCCTTTTTTTGAAACAGCCACTTCTTGTGCGATCCCCGCCTGCGCGGGGAGCTGAACCTGCTTAAGAATTGGTTAAGCCTGGTTTGCGATTACTCATAATTTATAGCTTTATTAAAGAAACAAGAGAAGTTTAATACTTTCAAATCTTTTTTTTCTAAAAACATCTGTCATCTGTCACGTTTGAATGGTAAATTGTTGTTAGTCAATATTTAATGATGTGACAGATGCATTTTTCATCTGTCACATTCGCGGTTTATCTGTCACATTTCAGCCTCATCTGTCACACAAACGGGGCTATTTTACTGTTTTTATTTATTCTTTTTCCTTTGGGTTACTATACTCAACTACCGAATATAAGGTTCCCCGGCGCCCTCTGCGTGCCGGGATTTTTAGTTTCTGGAGGATGCGACCGAAGTGGATAATTTTACAGTCGGAAAGTTGCAGGCCGCTTCTTTTTTAAGTATCTCTAATATTTCAATGGCCAGGAGCTCTTTAGCTATTTCGTTTGCGTGAGGCGGCTGGAAATAGCTTACAAATAATTGCTCGGCGGGTGTGACTACCCGGAACTCTTCATTCATATTTTTTATTAACGTCTCCTCTTCCGAGGTAAAATGATAGCGTTCGCCCTGCTGGATGAGGTGGACTGCCTGGGCATACAACTGTTTGTAGTCAATAGGGATATCATTTGCGATCTTGCCGGTGATCTCAATACAAATATAGCGCCGGTCGCCGGACAGGTCGGTGAGCAGGTTGCGATGGTTGCTGGTTGCAATAAAAGAGGCATACCGCTGTAGGGGGCGGAACGATTTCTGATAAGGGAGTTTGGTGTTGGAGGCCGGTTTTTGCAGGATATTTTTCAGGAAACTTTGCTGGTTTACCCCTACCTGGTCAAATTCATCCAGGTTGATCAGGGCAAAGCGGTTGAGCGCCTGTTCAATCTCTCTTTTACGGCTCAGGTCGATCGTGTCGGTATATAACGAACGTAGTTCCGGAGGAAGTAACCGGAGGCAGAAGGTAGACTTGCCACAGCCCTGCGGGCCAATCAGAACCGGCGAGCAACTGTTGCCATAATCCACGTTTCTTCCCAGCCACTGGGCTACCATACTCAGGAACCAGCGGTAGAAGAAGTCGGGCCATAAACTATTTTCGCAAGGGATGCGGCGTGCCAGTTGGCGGATATGGTCGATCTCGTCCCATAGGGGGAGCAGGCTCAGGTAATTTTCAAGGGGCGAATAGGATGGGATCCGGTCTGAATAGATATACCTGCGTATGTCGCGGTCCCATAAAGGTAACCCTTCGGCCTGGGCGTTCAGGGCAATGCTGTTGAGTACCCGTTCATCTACCGGTTTGTAATGGCCCGTAAAACTACCCAGCCGGATGTATTCCGCATCCATGGTTTGCGTATTGTAACGGAACCGGTACCGCCTTTTCATAAAGTCTTCCGTAAGTACCACCAGTCGCTGGCTGGAAGGGATAGCAGGTTTATAAGTAACTCCCGCCAACCGGCCAAACTGGTTATGGATGGTTTGCCGTACTTCCAGCTCGTAGTTTTTCAAATCGAGGCTGTTGATGGTCCATTGTACAGTGTCTTCTTCAGGTATTCCACTGCGGAAACAGTTGCCGGCCAGGTGGGTAAGGAACTCTTTCAAAGATGCTTCGTCAGGATAGCTGCCCAGGGTTTGTACGGTATCTGTTAGGCTGGTTTCAAAATAGGCAGATAATGTACGGTAGCGGGAGTATCCCGGCAGCATCCGGTTTAACGGATTGGCCTCCGCCTTGATGGCTTCCCGGAAAGTTTCCTCTTCCGGCTTTTGTAAAGGCTGTTGCAGGCGGATCGCCTGTGCCTCCGGGTTATAGTAACAGGCGGGGTCGGAGGTGAAATGGCAACCCGACCGGAGATGAGGCTCGCGGATGCTTATTTCAAACGGTAGCTGTAACCGGTAATGTTTTACCGCCAGCCGGTAAGCATGCAGATGGAACAGGAGTGCCTCCTGTTCGCCGGCAGGTAAAGTGCCGTCGGGGCGGATAAAAGGGATAATGATTTTTACGCTCCTGCCGCCCAGGCCGGTAAAAGCCGCCAGTGTGTGCGGGAGGGAAGCGGCGGCCTTTTTTACCTCTTCTACCTCTTCCGTACCTGCCAGCCAGTTTACTTCCAGCAGGATAAGACCCTGGTAATTAGATAGAACGATTTGTTTGTTTTTCCGCTGGTAAGCTGCGGCAAAGCAGGCAAGCGGCAATTTATCCAGGTGGGTTTGCAGCGCACCTGCGGGAAGGTACTGCAATTCTTTACGTATACCCGATACGACTGGCGATTCTTTTCGGATCTCTTCAATAAAGGCGTTGAGCGACAGGTTACGTAGGGTTTCTTTCTCGTTTTGTTTACGGAACAGGCTAACTTTCATGGGTTTATATTTATGATTTTTCCGGTAGTAAATATACGGATAATAAACAATATTTACGAGTAGTATATTGCTTATATTCAACTTTTTACTTATATTTACCCTGTAGATAGATCAGCCCTTATACCAGGGCTTATGAGCCCGCGGCTGTGGGCTGGTGGGCCTTCATTCGTGGGCTGGTGGGCACACGGCCGTGGGCCGGTTTAACAGCTGTTGGATGAACAGATACGGAAAACACCCTATTCACTAAATTAACTGAAAACTTTTAAAACTATGGCAGCTGAGTACGACTTTAGAAAGAAGCCCAGCAAGGGCAAAGGTGACGGACCGGACGAACTAATCCCCAGAATTGTCTCTAAAGGAACTATCCGTACCGGAGATCTTATTAAAGATCTTTCGCAACCCACCACTTTTCAGGAGGGCGAATTGATGGGTGCCCTGGAAACTTTGGTTAATGGGGTGGTTACCTATCTCGAGAATGGGTATACAGTAGAATTGGGTAACCTGGGATTTTTCTCGTTGAAATTGAAAGCCCGTCCGGTAACCGATAAAAAGGAGATCCGGTCGCCCTCTATTGTGGTAGATAAAGTGAATTTCCGATCGTCTGCCTGGTTACGGAAGCAACTTGCTACTGTCAAATTACAACGGGCCCGGTCGGGGTTTCGCTCTTCGGCTGCAGTAGAGAAGTCCGAACGTTAGGAGAAACTTGCCGGTTATCTGGATTGTCACCTGTTTATCTCCCGTCCCGACTATAGCCAATTAACCGGATTGCTCAAAAACAAAGCCCAGGCTGACCTGGATGAATGGGTAGAAGAGGGGCTGCTAAAAAGCCGGGGAAGAGGGAGTGGCAAGCGTTATTTCCGGATTCCGCGACAGCATGATGAGGTGAATTCTACCAAAAGCGTGACAGATGCGCCTGAAATGTGACAGATGAATGGCTTTGTGACAGATGAAAAAAGGCATCTGTCACAGTCCAGTTTATTGATAATTAGATATATATCCTCCGGAACGTGACAGATGACAGATGTTTTGAGAGAAAAAACTTTTAGTAGCTAAGTGCAACGAAGCCGATATGGTCGCTTACCAGACTTTTGATGTCGGTGATATACCCCATCGGGACTTGTTGGTTAGCCTCGATAAAAAGCGCTTCCAGTGTTGGACCGGATGAAAGGACTCGGGCTATTTGCTCACGGATAACTTCCTGTGTGGCATCTGATGCTATCCTGAGTTCACTTTCCTGCTGGTCTGCATGCACGAACTGGAGATAAAGAAAATTTTCGGGATTATCGGCTGCTACTGTGTAATGAATTTGGAAAGGAGATACAATTTGTTTTGAATTTGTATTATCTTCGCTGGTGGAAGAAACTTGTTTACCTGTACCTGAAAATGCATAGATCAGTGCTACGGCAACAGGAAGGAGAAGCAGGATTCTGGACTGCTTCACCGGATTGGATTTTTCTTTAAACATCATAGTAATTCTGTTTTTAATTTTACTGTGGGTTAAGCTGCTGGCAAAAGTGTAGGAGCTGGCGCCAGCAGCTTTTTTTATTAATAATAATTGATATTGCTGTGGTTGTATGCCTGTGGTGATGGTAACTGCATCCGCCTGGAATTCATGGATCTCTTTCATCTCCCTTTTCAATAACCATACGGCCGGATTAAACCACTGGATTGCCGTGAGAAGCTCCAGAAAGATCAGGTCTACCCTGTGGTTGAGTTTTCTGTGTGCCAGTTCGTGTGCCAGGATAGCCGGAAGATCATCCGGGCTTTCAATGGCAGAAACGACAATATATTTGCCCCAGCTAAAGGGGGTTACAGGAATAGTAGAGGTAACAAGGGTAAATTGTTTCTCCGGCCTGTGAATACCTTTTCGTATAATGCTTCTAACCTGTAATAGGGAAAGAATTAACAGCAGGATATGGCATACAACTCCTGCAAATAAAGGATAGCCAGGCAGGAGGGCCATGAAAAAGTGTGGGCTATATCCGGTGCATGCCCGGGGGTGGCTGTAGGAGTGGATATTTGCTGTAGTTGTTGAAAAGCCCTTTCCATGTATTGGATGGACTGTTGTATAGGCGTGTCTGACAGTAAATTTATACGCATACCGGGCAGAAGCGGGCTGATCCCTATTCCTATTAGTAAGACTTTACGGTTGAAAGCCAAGAAGGTTTCACCGGAAAGCAGTACTTTGAAGCCCAGATAAAAGACTATCAGGAAACAAGCCAGTTTGATCATATAGATAAGGAATGTACCTATCATTGCTTTGTATTCTTTTCTTTTATTTCTTCTATTAATTTTTCAAGTTCACCGGGTGATAGATTCTCTTCTTCGATAAGGGAGGAGACTACGCTGCGGTAGGAATTGCCAAAATACCGGGAAATTACGTGTTGAAGGCTTTTAATACTATAAGCTTTCCGGTCGACCTTCGCGTAATACTGATGGGTATTACCAAAAGGATGGTGTCCGATATACCCTTTTTCTTCGAGTGTCCGAACAATCGTAGATAACGTATTGTAGTGAGGCTTCGGATCCGGCTGAAGTTGCAAAAGTTCCCTGACAAACAGCGGCCCTTTTTCCCAGAAATAGCTCAGGATCTCTTCTTCTTTGGATGTTAGTTTTTCCATGCTGTTCAGTAATTATGAGGTTATTAACTTGCTTTCTTTCTATGCGGAAGCAAATATAACTATAAAAACCAGTAAAACAACTATAAATTGTAGTTGTTTTTGCCAGGGGATTATATTTATTGGATTTTTAAGGTTTGGAGGAAAGATTTGATGGAATTGATTTTTGCTATTTAAATTCCGTAATAGGGTGTGTTTTAGGCCTGGTAATGGTACTTCTTCCTTAGCTCAGAGTGATACCCCACGAAGGGGTATTATGTGACTAACCGCGGGATGCATATCCCGTGGTTTCTATGGTGTTTCTTTTCTCATCAGCTCCGGAGGAGGTGAATAAGAATACTCTTATTGACCCCTTTTCGGGCTCCTGTATAGCAGTGTATGTACCGTGGGATACATACCCACGGTTAGTCACATGTAATCCCTATGGGATAAGTTTTTTCCTGTCGAAGGGAATCTCCTAATTAAGTGTGGTCAGAAATTTATTAAAAACATAAAGGTAGATAAAATAAACCTTACCTGTTCCCCGCGCAGGCGGGGATCGCATGAAAACCAGCCGTTTCAACTATTTAGTAGTACGAAAACCGTCCTTTCCTCTGCGATCCCCGCCTGCGCGGGGAAAAATGCTTTTTTATGCTGGTTTTTATATCGCTGATAATCAATCCTCTATTTTTTTATCCCCCGTTTGGGGCTTCCATATCCCAGACCCGGGCAACGCCCGGGGTATAATGATACCGCAGGTTGCGGGCCGGAGGCCCAGTATATAATATGAATACAGTTAGGTTAGAATCAAACGTCGTTTTTTGTATACTGCACCTACAGTGCGCAATTATATCCCCTGCTACCCACCCGGCGCTGCCGCAGGGCTGTTAAATTCTCTTGCTTTCAGTCCTGCAAGGACGGTATATCCTAGCCCGGTACGTAGTGCCGGGTAGTTGATATTGAACTTTTTGAGTCCTGAAGGGACGGCATAATAGAAGTTTGATCCTATGCGAATTTTTATGTCGTGCCTACAGCACTCCGGTAGGGTTGTTTCCTATTACCCAGGGCTTGGCGCCCTGGGCTAGGATAGGCCGTCCTTTTAGGACTAAATGTAGGAGAACTTAATAGCCCTGCGGCGTTGCCGAGGGGCTATGATATGCCAGGCCTACGGCCTGAAAGAGACTTAATAAACTTCCTTAGTTTTTCTCTTTTCCACAAGCAATTATGTCATTTCCCATTTTTTATGTAAGTTTGAAGCTCATAATTGTAGGACGCTTATTTAGACCATGAAAAAAATATTACTTATTGTTAACCTGTGGATTGGAATGTGCTGTTATGCCCAGCAACAGGGCTTGATTGTGCCTTTCGAGAAAGCTTATAAACGGAAATATACGATTACCAAAGTATCCGGTATCCGCCCGGTTATGGATGGCCGGCTGGATGAAGACTTCTGGACGGAAAACGGGGAGTGGTCTGAGGATTTTGTGCAGGTAACTCCTTTTGAACGGCATCCCTCGGAATCTCCTACGCGTGCCAAGTTACTGTATGATGATAAATATATTTATATTGGAGTCTGGTGTAAAGATGTGGTTCCTGACCGGATTAACCAGTTTATCGGCAACCGCGATGATAATAGTATGGGCGACCTGATCAGTATTGCTTTTGATACCTATCATGACTACTGGGCGGCTCCTGAATTTAACCTGAATGTAGGAGGGAATAAAACCGACCTGATCGTAACCGACCAACTGGATATAAACAGAAGCTGGAATGCCGTATGGGAAGGAAGGACGCATGTGGATTTGGAGGATTCCTGCTGGACAGCCGAATTGCGTATCCCTTTCAGCCAGCTTCGCTATAACCAACTGACGGAAGAGGGGATCTGGGGATTACATCTACGCCGGATCCTGCGCCGGACTAACGAGGTACAAAACTGGAGTATGATTCCATTAAAAAATAATGGCCATGTCTTTTCCTTTGGTAAAATGCATGGTATGACCGATCTGCCTAAGCCTAAAGGAATAGAGATCCAGCCGTATGTAATGGGGAAGTTCGGAAAAGAGCCTAAAATAGCGGGTAGCCCTTACCAGAAAGGAAACAGTTGGAATGGAGATGCCGGATTGGATGCTAAATTTGCTTTGTCTGATTTTACACTTGATGTAACGATTAATCCGGATTTCGGGCAGGTAGAGCTGGATCCGTCTGTTATGAACCTGACTGCTTTTGAAACCTTTTATGATGAAAAGCGTCCCTTCTTCCTGGAGGGAAAACATATCCTTGATTACGCCAATAACGGCGATATGATGTTTTATACCAGGCGTATCGGTGCGGCCCCTTCGTATACGCCGGCAGTAGATAATAGACATACTTTTGCAAGTACGCTGGAAAACGTGCCTATTATCGGTACCTTGAAGTTAACGGGTACTAACCGCCGGGGAGTCACACTGGGTGTGATGCAAAGTGTAACTGCCCGCTCATCGGCTAAAGTAACTACCGGTAATGAAGAGAGCCGGATGGTAGTAGAGCCGCTGACCAATTATACGGTGGCCCGTGTGCAGAAAAACTGGAAAGGAAATACGCTGCTGGGTGGGATGGTTACCTCTGTAAACCGCGACCTGAACGAGCCTCACCTGGAAAATTATCTCGTCAGGAATGCCTTGACTGCCGGAGTTAATTTTACCCAATATTTTATGAACCGGTTTTATTATATCGACCTCAAAGCGATGGTTAGTTCTTTACATGGCTCCAAAGAGGCAATTACACTTTTGCAGATGAGCCCGGTACATTATTACCAGCGGGTGTCGGGGGAAAGTTATTTAGGAGTAGATCCCAACAGGACTTCCCTGAACGGAACGGGTGGATATGCCCGGATTGGCAGGAAGGGAAATGCCAAATGGACGGTTGCTGAAACCTTCCGGTGGTCTTCTCCCGGGTTCGACCTGAATGATGTTGGCTATATGAAGCAGTCGGATAACCTGGCCCAGGAAACGGAAATTATTTTCCGGGATACTGATATCTGGAAGATATTCCGGTTTAACCAACTTACTTTTACCCAAAGCAACTGATGGGATTACGGAGGCACTTCTGTGGGCAATGACCTGTCTTTCAAATGGCGTAGTATGACCATGAAGCGGTATGAATGGACTTTGCTGGGTACGTACGGATGGAACCGGATCGATAGCCGGATCTTACGTGGCGGGCCGGATCTGCGGTTTAACCCTTATCTCGGTGCTGATCTCTCTTTTAATACCGACAAGTGGAAACGGACGATGTTCAAAATTGACTATAGTTTTAATTCCCATATCAACGGAGGCAACCATATCCATTCGGTTTCGCCCGGTGTTACCTTGCGGTTGGGTAACCATGTGTATTTCTCCGGCCAGTTCGACTATACCCGGAATGAGGATAATTTCCAGTATGTAACAACGGCTGTTTCAGGTCCGGAAGCTGCTGCCTATGGTGAACCTGCCTGGATTATGGGGGCAATCGAACAAAATACATACGGGTTAACTCTCAATATGCAGTTGAACCTCACTCCTGATTTCTCTTTGCAGTTCTATGGTTCACCTTTTACTTCCAATGGAAAATATACCGACTTCAAAAAGGCAGCCGATACCCAATCCTGTAAATATGAAAAACGGTTTATCCCCTTCCTGCCTGAAGAAATTAGCCGGCAGGAGGGAACCGTATTTGTCAACTCGGAGCATGGAACCTATGCATTTGCAGATCCTGATTTCAGTTTTAATGAATTCCGTTCTAACCTGGTTGCCCGTTGGGAATACTTACCCGGCTCTACCCTTTATTTTGTTTGGGAACACCGCATGTCGGACCGCCGGAATAACTACCTCTCCGGCTGGGGAAATAACCTGGACTGTATGTTTGGCCTGCCTTCCGCCAATACGTTTATGATCAAGTTGAATTATTAGTTTAGTTTGTAGCTGGGTATGTTTATTGTTCTGATGGCAGGTAGGTCTACGCAGAATCCTGCCCCTAGAGGTTGCATAGGGTTACCCGTGGAATATTTTCCGTCGAAGGGGATCTCCTTCAGGGTAGTGGTCGGAAGATTCTTGAGTCCTGCAAGGACGGCCTATTCCAGCCCAGGGCAGCGCCCAGTCGTGTTCAGAAGATTTTTATCATAGATAATTAAATAATTATCAAAACATTAAACTATAAAAATAAAAAGCCTTAATTCCCCGCGCAGGCGGGGATCGCACCGGAGAAGTCTGTTTCAGTATTAAAAATAGAAAATACAGTCTGTTCTAATGCGATCTCCGCCTGCGCGGGGAACAGATATAATCATGTTATATAACTATTTACGTTTTCTATAAAATATTCTGAACACAACTGGGCAGCGCCCTGGGTAGCAGGTTGCAAAAATCTCTGAGTGCTGTAAGCACGGCATAATAGATTGTGTGTAGCTAAAGTTTTTGTTTATGTCGTACTTACAGCACTCAAAAACTCAATCACAATCAACCAGCACTTCGTACTGGGCTAGGATAGGGCGTCCCTCCGGGACTTATTCTGCAAGCATAATTTAATGCGTTTACCACACCCTTATTCCGATAACCCAATAATATTCTTATCTTTGTTGCCACTTGATTAAAACGACTTTAAGACATGGAAACAGTAGTAAGTGGTATACGCCCTACCGGTAATTTACACCTGGGTAACTATTTCGGAGCAGTGAAAAGCTTTGTAAAAATGCAGAACGAGTATAATTGCTATTTCTTTATAGCAGACTGGCATTCGTTAACTACGCATCCACACCCCGAAAATATCCGCAGAAGTGTAAAGACGATCCTGGCCGAATACCTGGCCTGCGGGATCGATCCGGAGAAGGCTACCATCTATATACAGAGTGATGTGCGTGAAGTGGCAGAATTGTATCTCTACCTCAATATGAATGCCTATCTAGGGGAGCTGGAGCGTGTAACCTCCTTTAAAGATAAAGTTCGCAGCCAGCCCAACAATGTGAATGCCGGCCTACTTACCTATCCTTCGTTGATGGCGGCCGATATTATTATCCATAAGGCGGTAAAAGTGCCTGTGGGTAAAGACCAGGAGCAGAACATGGAGATGGCCCGTAAGTTTGCCCGTCGTTTCAATACGATCTATGGGATTGAGTATTTTTCGGAGCCTGCCTCTTTCCACCTATCGGAAAAGGCAGTGAAAGTACCCGGACTGGATGGCTCGGGTAAAATGGGTAAAAGCGAAGGAAATGCGATTTACCTGGTAGATGATGAGAAAACGATCCGTAAAAAGGTAATGAAAGCGGTTACCGATTCGGGGCCAACCGAACCGAATAGTGAGAAGCCGGAGGCAATCATCAACCTCTTCTCTTTAATGGATATCGTATCTACACCTGATACCTATGCCTATTTCAATGATAAATATAACTCATGTGAGATCTGTTACGGGGATATGAAGAAGCAGCTGGCCGAAGATATCAATGCTTTCTGTACACCCATCCGCGAACGTATACTTGAGATTGCAGCCGATGAGGCTTATATGGAAAAAGTAGCACGGATGGGAGCCGAAAAGGCAACCGAAAGTGCGGCTAAAACACTGCGTGAGGTCAGGGAGATTATTGGTTTCAAGGCCTACTGATAAAAGATAAGATCGAACACGGAGACACGGAGACACAGAGTTTTTTAATTAAAAGAACAGCAAATAAAATCTCCGTGTCTCTGTGTCTCCGTGTTGAATATTTTTCTACTACTTATATGTTGACCATTTCCGCCACAGAATTTGAACGTAGTTTCAAACAGCATTACAAACCCTTATGCCTGTTTGCGCTTCATTACACTTCCGGGATAGATGACGCGGAGGATATTGTGCAGCAGGCTTTTGCGGAAACATGGGAGAAAAACCTGGCGGGTTCGCCAATCGAAAACCTCAAATCTTATTTATACCGGGCCGTACGGAACCGGGCGGTTACCTTTGCCGGAAGGCAGGCCCATATCATCCGTCCCGATGAATTTCCGGAGATCGACCAGTTACCGGAAGAGGAGCAGGGCTGGATGGCAGAACGGGATGCCCGTTTGTGGGATGCTATCGACAAACTTCCTCCCGAGCGGAAAAAATATTTTGTTGGCTAAGCGTGACGGATTGAAATACCAGGAGATTGCAGATGAATTGCATCTTTCGGTAAAAACCGTTGAAAACCAGATGGGCAAGGCACTCAAAGCCTTGCGCGAGACTGCTGTTAAAATCTATAATTTCATCCTGAGTTTATTTTAAAAGAAAAAATTATCCGCAACGGGTAGGGGTATTCCTGATTTTTTGGTCTTAGAAGTAATTAATCATGAATACAGACTAAAAAATGAAAGTGATGAAAAGAGTATGTTTACCGTTATGGGTGTTAGTGATGTTGACAGTTTGTGGAGGAGTGGCAAAGGCACAGTGGAGCCTTTCGCCTGAATTTGGAATGGCAGCAGTAAAGCCTGCTTATGCTGGTTCGGACTGGAGGTCTAAAGTCAAATTGGGTATAGGAGTAGAATATGGATTTTTACCAGGCGTGTTCTCTATAAAGTCCGGATTATATTACACACAACGGGGGAATAAAGATAGTGATTTGATATATTCGCATACTGAAGATAATACTATGGATGTAATATCAATTATGCATGAAAGTAATCGCGGTTTTCTTCAACTACCGGTTTTGGCCAATTTCTTGTTTCCCTTAAATGAAGACATACGTCTTAATCTGGCAGCCGGAGCTTATATCGCGCCGGTTTTACATAAGAGCTGGAGTTATGGAGGAGGATATTACAAGCCGTATCCGGATAATGGATATAGTGGGGCCCAATGGGGATATGTTTACTATGATGGATCGGGTACTTATCACCAACCACATTTGCCTGGTTTTGATTGGGGACTTAGTTTCGCAGCCGGTATTGAAGTAAAAAATGTATTGGTAAATGTAGGATATGACTATTCTTTAGGTGAAAAAGAGAGTGGCTGGGGACCGCTGGCTATCGGAACTAATTATCATACGTTTACTCTGAGTGTTGGATATAAATTCAGGTTGGGCGATTCGAAAAAATAGGCACTATCCCTACCGGAAAGAAATTATAAATGAATATGAAGCAGGAAGATAAGTTTGAGAAACGGATACGGTTTGTTGCAAAACATTACCGGGAAGATAAGCTGGATACGGATAAGGCCTGGCAGCAGTTTGCTGCTACAAACCGGATACCCAGGCGGTTTGCTCTGCCCCGTTATCTGCTGGCGGCTGCTTCAGTAATCCTTATTTTGCTGCTTGCACGTATAGGATATGTGCATATAAACGATACCGGCAACTGGATGGTGGTCAGTACGGAGATAGGACAACAGAAAGAGTTACTGCTGCCGGATAGCAGCCGCCTGTTGCTGGCCGGAGGTTCATCGGTACGATATGATAAGAAACAATATGGAAAAGAGCGGCGTGACGTGATGATGACGGGTAAAGTGTTTTACCAGGTGAGCAGGGATGAATCACGCCCGTTTTCCGTACAAACGGCTTCGACAGTGGTGACAGTATTGAGTACCGGCTTTCAGGTAGATGAAGTTCCCGGATCGGTTACTGTATATGTGGAAAGTGGGAAGGTGAGCTTTGCTGCTACTGACGAGAGCGAACCGCTGATCCTGACTGCCGGTATGCAGGCAGTTTATGAAGAAGCCGGAGAAAATATAGAATTGCTAGCCGGAGAAAATACGAATATACTGGCATGGAAAACGCGGCAGTTACGTTTCGATCATACGCCGTTGCGTAAAGTGGTGCATGATTTAGAGGTCTATTATGAAGTTCATATAATAAATAGGTCTGCAACGGAAGAAGAACCGGAACTAACTGCTGCTTTCGATGACCTGCCGCTGGAAGATGTCCTACAGGTGATCAATCATACATTGGATGTGCAACTGATAGCAGACAAGTAACGAGAAATGGATACGTATGAAACAACTACTACTTTTAATAACGCTCCTGATCCTTTGGCCGGTGGAGGGATTTCCCCAACAGCCGGTGCCTGTTGTTACGCTTGATATGCAGCAGGTTCCGGTACTGGAGGTGATGCTGGAACTGGAAAAGCAGACCGGGGTATTGTTTTCTTACGAATCATCTTTATTAAATGAGCTACCCCGGGTTTCTTTAAAGGCAGAAGAGGAACCACTGTCCTATTGCCTGAAAAAATTATTTACCTCTTTACCTATTGTTTACCGGATAACAGGAAAATATGTAGTCCTGAAAAGAAAGCCAAAACAATTTACGATCAGTGGTTTTGTACGCGACTCCGTATCTTACGAGAGCCTTATTAATGCAACAGTTCTGGATATGCACTCAGGGCGTGGGGTAACTTCCAATAATTATGGTTTTTACAGTATCACTTTGCCGGCCGGTGAATATCTGCTGCGTGTTTCGTATGTGGGGTTTGATGCCCTGGAGTATCCGGTGGTACTGGCGAAAGATACCATGATCGATATGCCGCTTGCACCCCTCAGCTCCTTACAGGAGGTGGTGGTCGAGGGGATAGCAGGACATTCGGAACTATTGAATACCCGTACAGGTGGTATGCAGCTAAGTGCTTATACCCTGCAAAAAGTACCGGCTGTGCTAGGAGAAGCCGACCTGATCAAGGTGCTGCAACAAACGCCGGGAGTGGCATCGGGCACGGAGATTTTAACCGGTATGTACGTAAGGGGCGGGAATGGAGATGAGAACCTGTTCCTGTTGGATGGCAACCCGGTATATCATGTAAACCATCTGGGAGGGGTGTTTTCGACCTTTAACCCGGATGCAGTTAAAAATGTAGAATTTTATAAAGGGAGCTTTCCTGCCAGGTACGGAGGAAGGCTTTCGTCGGTTATAGACGTACGGATGAAGGAGGGGGATATGCAGGAGTACCACGGGGATTTTTCTATCGGGTTACTTTCAGCAAAAGCTGCTTTCGAGGGGCCTATCGTAAAGGATAGAACCTCTTTTAATGTCTCTTTCAGGCGTACCTGGCTGGATGCTATTACTACTCCGGCGCTGGCTATTAACCGGAAAGTAAATAAGGATAACTCCTTTCTGGGGTATTCTTTTTACGACCTGAATGCCAAAATGAACCATATCATTAATCCTAAACACAGGCTTTACCTGAGTGTATATGCCGGACAGGATCGCTTCCGTTACCGGATGGATGAAAAGGAAGAGGCTTTACGCGAAGAGGCTACCTGGCGGTGGGGAAATTTCCTGGGTACGTTGAAATGGAATTGTGTAATAAGTAATAAGCTATTTGCTAATTTATCGGTCAACTATACCCGTTACAAATCGAAAATGCGGGAAGAAGACCAAGCGCTTACCCTGAAAGAGAAACCGCAGAAGCAGGGAGCGTGGGAGAAAGAGATGTTGAGCCATATATATCGTTTTAACAGTTCAGGGATTGAGGATCTGGGCTACAGGCTCGATTTTGATTATACACCCCTGCCGGAACACCGGGTTCGGTTTGGTTCGGATTACCAGTACCATACTTACCTGCCGGAGAAAAAACGAACCCAATGGGGAGAGTATGAACAGGGAGAGTGGATCGAAAAGATATTATCAGTGCCGAATCGAAGGTCTATGCCCATGAATGGGCTTTGTATGCCGAAGATGACTGGTCGGTGACGGAGCGGTTAACGGTAAATGCCGGTGCGCGCCTGGCTTTTTACCAGGTAGGGCACAAGGATTATTCCTCTTTCCAGCCCCGTTTGTCTTTCCGTTATCTGTTACGGGAAGACTTTTCTTTGAAGGGGGCCTTTGCTAAAATGAACCAGTATGTACATCAGTTATCCAATACCTATATTAATCTGCCTACGGATATCTGGGTACCGGTAACCGAGAAGGTTGCCCCCAAATACTCCAACCTCTTTTCGGGGGGCCTTTACTATAATTATAGTAAACAGTATGATTTCTCACTGGAGGGCTTTTATAAGAAAATGAATAATCTGATTGATTATCAGGATAATGCATCCCTTTTTCCGGAGTATGTAGGATGGGACGAGAAGGTCTCCAGGGGCACCGGGCGTTCGTATGGAGCAGAGTTGATGGCCCGGAAGCAAACGGGACGTACTACAGGCTGGATGTCGTATACGCTTTCGTGGTCAGACCGTATTTTCAGGAATGGAGAGGTTAATAATGGGGAGCGGTTTCCGGCACGGTATGATAACCGCCATAAATTTCCACCACCCTGATCCATAAACTCAATGAGAAAATGGATGTGAGTGCTACCTGGATGTTTGCATCGGGTAACCGGACTACTATTCAGGTGGATAGCTATTTTTCTCCGGAGAAGGAGATAAGGGATGGAAATGAAAGTTATTATTCTCCCTGGGAGCCGGTATACAAAAGGAATGCAGCCAAACTGGGCAATTACCACCGGCTCGACGTAAGCTTTAACTTTTACCAGCCCAAGAAGCGGGGGAGGATGGGAGTCTGGAACGTAAGTGTATATAACGTATATTGCCGGATGAATCCTTTCTTTATTGATGGAGTGGTACAGGTGAACCAGTATGGCAATTTATTGTCCGCCAGAAAGGATTTATTCCTGTTATTCCTTCTGTTTCATATACATATAAATTTAACCTATGGCAAAAATATATCAGTTGATGGGATGGTGGATTTTGTTCTTTTCTGTTACTGCCTGTGAAACAGAAACTACGATCGATATTGACTTTCCCCGGTCGCTGGCTGTGATGAATGCGATATTGCATCCTGATTCCGTAATATGCGTACAGGTTTCTTCCTCTTATAATAGTACGTTGGAAAATCCTGACATCGAACAGGCAGGCGGCCTGGAGAAATTTATGATTGAGGATGCACAGGTTGAATTATTTGTAAACGGGATGAGTAAAGGCATCATGCACCAAGGGGAAAAAGAGGGTGGTACGATATGCCGGAAGTTTACCCCACTGCCGGGGACCAGGTGAGTATGCAGGTTGTTACAGACAGGTATCCTGAACTGAAAGCGGAAACTCGTGTTCCTTCCCCTGTACAGATCCTGTCGGTTGATACCCTTATGGTTCCTTACAATTATAATTATACGGATAACGGAGCAATGAAAACATTTATACGGTTTAAAGACGAACTGGGGAAGACAAACTATTATTGCCTGCGTTTTATGTGGATGTCTGAATTTGTCTATGAGGATACGGGTGAAAGCTACTTTTACTCTGTTCGTATGCCTATCATCCATACGGGTGAAGAACCTGTATTGGAAGATGCGCTTTTTCCCGGTACGGATTTTCTGTTAACCGGCTATTATTCTACCTATACGGATAACTGGAGTGTGTATGTTTTTGATGATTATCTTTTTGATGGAGAAGAATATACGCTGAAAGTGCTCCTGTCTGTTCCCAGGAATGATTATTCCGGATTACCGGATGCTACTGAATTATGGATTGACCTGTTCACTATTTCCGAATCAGCCTATCTCTATTCGCGTTCCAAAATACTACAGGATAAACAAGAGGATATATTAGGCAATAATGGATTGCGGGAACCCATTCCTACCTATACAAACGTACAGGGCGAATATGGTTTATTATCCGCCCAACAACAGTTTGACCGGTATATCATTCAATTACCGGCAGAGTAATTCGATACTTACCGGGTAATGGTCGGAAAGATGGTCAGTATCTATCCCGTTATGGATTGTTCCATTGGTACACGCCGGAACCAGTGAAGGCGATACCAGTATATAGTCGATCCGGTTACTGCGTTGGATCGCTTCCGGGTCGCCCCATTGTTTTTTGATAGAGAAGGCCGTAGGACAGGTTCTTCTTTCTTCTGCCGGATGTAAACATCCGGCAGATATCGGTTGCACCGGTAGAGAGGAAGGTTGACATGACCGAGTGGTCGTATTGTTCGCCCCGCAGGTTTTGTACATGTTCATTCTTCCGGTCGTAGGCGATACTTCCCAGGCGTTGGGCTTCATACTTTTCCAATCCGTCGGCATCGAAAGGGGAAACGGAGTTGAAATCGCCCAGGATCAGGTATTTATCCAACTGCTTTTCCCGGATATAATCCGTAATCTGGTGAGCTTCTTTCAGGCGGTATTCCCATTCGAAGGGGCTGAGGTGGATAACCACAAAGTCGAGCCCATAGCTGCGGGCATGTAGCATACCGTGCCAGTAACCTTCTATCTGTTTGGTAATCACTTCTATCGGTTCTTTGGAGGATAGGCCTACCGGATAACCCTCTTCTTTGGCTATTGCCACATAAGGATGTCCGTATTGAGCAGCCAGTTCTGCCAGCTCTTTTTCTGTCATTCCGACCAGTTCCTGGTAGGCAATCACATCGGGGGCTTGTTCCTTCATCCATTGGATAAACTGTTCCCGCCGTTCGGGGGCATTCTCAAATCCATCCCAGATATTGTAGGACAGGATGCGGAGTGGCTGTCCTGCATGTACCACTCCTGTCCGGCATGTGAGCAGGAGGGCAAGCAAGCAGACTATTTGTAATAACCTCTTCATCATTTTACCAGAAAGTTTTTATTTTTATCAATTAACTCATTGATCTGTTGTACGGAATAAGTAGAGCGTAGCTTGTCTTCCGGGGTATGAAGACAATAATCAACCAGGATATCGATAGTAGAAGTTGCTACGTGCATACGCGTATCACTGGATGCATAATAGATAAATACGGTACCGTCGTCGTCGGCAATCCAGCCGTTGGAGAAGAGTACGTTGGATACATCCCCTATACGTTCTTCGCCTATGGGTGCCATCAGGTAGCCACCGGGTTGGGCGATCAGACGGGTAGGATCGTCGAGTGCAGTCATATACATATAGAGTACATACCGTAGCCCGGCGGCGCATCCCCGTACACCGTGTGCCATATGTAGCCAGCCTTGTGGTGTTTTGATCGGGTGGGGGCCTTCGCCGTTCTTCATCTCTTTGATGGTATGGTAGTAACGTTTGTCGATAATTTTTTCTTCGGTAATTACCGGTTTAGCCATATCATCCAGCAGTGCCCATCCGATACCTCCTCCGTTACCGGTATCGATAAATCCATCCTGCGGACGGGTGTAGAGCGCATATTTACCATTGACAAACTCAGGATGTAGTACCACATTGCGTTGTTGGCTTACCGAATCAAGGTCGGGCAGGCGCTCCCAGTTTACCAGATCTTTACTGCGTACGATACCTGCTTTGGCAATGGCCGACGAAAGATCGCCCGGAGCTGCTGCCGGATCGTGTGCTTCGCTACAGAAAATACCGTATACCCAACCATCTTCATGGGCGGTAAGCCGCATATCGTATACGTTGGTTTCGGCAGGGTTGGTATCAGGTAAGGTAATGGGCCGTTCCCAAAAACGGAAATTATCAATCCCGTTGGGGCTTTCGGCAATGGCAAAGAATGATTTTCTATCAACCCCTTCCACACGTACAACCAGCAGATACTTCTCTTTCCATTTAATAGCACCGGCGTTCATAGCTGCATTTACGCCGATGCGTTCAAGGCAGTAAGGATTGGTTTCGGGATTAAAATCATACCGCCAGGCAAGCGGTATGCGCTCGTTAGTAACTACGGGGTAACGGTAGCGTTGCACTACTCCATTACCTCTTCCCTCACACTCATTCTTCCGTGAGAGCAGGGATTCCTGCTCTCTGAGAAGCTCATCTAATTGTAGTTTGAATTTGTTCATAGTATTTTAAATCGCGTGTATATATTTTTGAGCATTCAAGTGAGATATATGTATATAACTTAAAAAAGGAATAAAATATCGGTCTATAAAGGAAGCTATTAGATCATGGAGGTATGTCAAAATTTACTTTTGACACCTCTCCATGTATCATTTATTATTATTGTCAGAGAGGATGCTGGCTGATCATATGATTTGAATTTAATTCATCTTGTGGTATTGGTAAATACAGATGTTTAGGTTGGAAACTTTCAACTCCCTGTTTTTTATTTTCGGTAAAAATCCTCTTCATCCCCTCGTAACCATACCAACGTTTAAGGTCGAAGAAACGGCAGCCTTCAAAATTGAGTTCAAGCATTTTCTGATGTTCCACTTCTGCCATAATATCGTCTTTATTCGTCCATGTCTTTCTAGCCAGACCTGCCCGTTCACGTATCCTGTTAAGATCATCAGTTGCTTCAGCGGTTTTTCCGAGATGTGCACAAGCTTCAGCATGAAGAAGCAATACTTCTGCAAAACGCATGATCCGATAATTAGCTCCTCTGTTCGCCATTGTTTCCGCATTATTAGCATTCGGGTCATCAATCCACCAGTTATTATACTTTTTAGTCAAAAAGCGTCCTTCCACACCATTGATCTGACTCATATTTGGGTATCCCGCAGCTCTTTTCTCAGAAGCCCCAGTCCACAAATCGTCAAAACTGTAATTTGTACCGAAAAATATCTCATCAGCTTTCACATCGCCATAATCTGAATATTTAAAGAAGAAAGAGGAGGCATACATGCGTTTATCAAATTTGCTGTCGGAACCTTCCGGACGTAATTCTTTTACAAATTCATCCACAATAGCTGATGACGGAAATACTTTATGCCATCCGCCTGTACCTGCGTTACCAAAGAACAGAGGAAGGGCTGAACCCATAGAGGAGTTGGCACTTTCAGACCCCCAGATTCCATCAGAACCATATTCTGATGAATAAATAATTTCAAAAATAGATTCTTCATTCAGTTCATTTGCCTCTGTGAAATTCTCTCCATAATCGGCAATCAGATCATAAGTATAAGGAGATTGCATGATTGTTTTAAGTTCAGCTTCACCGGCTTCATATTTTTCCTAAAAAATATAAGCTTTACCCAGGTATGCGATGGCAGTTCCTTTGGTTACTCTACCTGCTTCATTCGCCGGGCGTTCTATTGGCAGATATCTTTTTGCTAATTCGAGATCAGATTCAACCTGTTCCCATATCTGAGCTTCTGTTGCACTATCGGTTAATGCATCTTCTGCTGTATCGGTGGACACTGCGCGTAAAGGTACCGGACCATAGTTGATTACGAGTTTAAAATATGAAAATCCTCTCAGGAAAGCGGCTTCTGCTATCAATTCATTTTTTTTATCGTCAGGCATAGGTACATTTTCAATATTCTCAATTAAAATATTGGCTCTTTGAATAACCATGTAAAGACTACCGAATACATCAGTTGCATGTTCGTTAAGAGGGTCGTTTATAAAGTTGCAGAGATACCACATATGCTCATCATCATTCACTGTGAAGATCTCATCAGCACGGCCATTCTGCATATGGAATCCATTATAAGCTCCATAATAACCGTACATTTGGCCACGTATCTTGGAGTAGACTGCAGCCATTGCCGATTGTACATCCGCTTCGTCTTTCCAGAAGTCGAACTCTGTAGGCTCATTGGGATTTACTAAATCCAGAAATTTAGACTCGTTACATGCTGTAAAAAGGAGTAAGAGTGCGGGAAGAACCCATAGTTTCTTGAATATATTTGTTTTCATAATATAAACTAATTTAAGTGTTTAGAAATCAATTTGTACACCAAAAGTGATCGTACGTGAGCTTGGGTAACGGCCATAGTCAGTACCACGTGTCATAGGACCTTGACCCCCACCATCTTGTATATCATAGTCATTTTGTCCTAAGTCAGGAGAGCAACCTTTATATTTAGTGATTGTAAAGAGGTTTTCCATTGCAGTGTAAACCCGTAAATTATCAAGCATAATTTTACTTAGCAACTGCTTAGGTAGTGTATAACCGAACTCCAATGTTTTAAGACGTAAATAAGAACCATTTTCAAGCCAACGGTCTGTATCCCGTCTGTTATTTATATTGAGTCTTCTTGTGTAAACCGTGGTACATCTGTATTTGTATTGG
The DNA here is from genome assembly GCA_021204405.1 of Tannerellaceae bacterium. Classification (GTDB taxonomy): domain Bacteria; phylum Bacteroidota; class Bacteroidia; order Bacteroidales; family Tannerellaceae; genus JAJPZJ01. The sequence continues at coordinate 21,537 of JAJPZJ010000143.1, forward strand.
TAGGGGTCCATGCATTTAATGCAGCTGTACCGTAGTTTGTGATTTCATTCATACCTTCCATACGTGCACGGGTATAATTGTAAATTTTGTTGCCTACCATACCGTCAAAGAAAAGATTTATGTCAAATCTGTTCCATTCAACACCACCACGAAGACCGAAAGAGAAATCCGGGAAAGGACTGCCTGAGTATATTTTATCCTTATCATCAATAATACCATCACCATTAGCATCCACAAATTTGATATCACCGGCCTGGGCGTTAGGCTGTAGTCTTTCTCCTTTGCTGTTTACATATGCTGCAACTTCTGTATCACTCTGGAATATACCATCTGTCTGGAGCAGGTAGAATGATCCGATAGGCTTACCAACTTTTGCATAAGTTACTGTACCTTCACCATGAGGGTTAAATCCGCCAAATTCAAGACCGTTACCAACGGTAATTTCTTTAACCTTATTTTTTACGGTTGAAACGTTTGCACCCACATAATAATATGCATCACCTACTGTATTCCGATGGTTAAGTGCCAGCTCAAGACCTTTGTTGGTAATTGTTCCGGCATTCATTGTAGGACTTCCTGTTTTTCCGGCTGATGGTGGCATAGAAATACCTAATAAAATATTGTTGTTTCCTGGGTGTATGCATCAGCAGTGAAGCTCAGACGGCCGTTGAAGAAGCTCATATCTAAACCAATATTATAGGTTGAGGTCTCTTTCCAGGTCAGATTTTGTGGTGATACCCATGCTGTTCCTGTAATGGCCCCCATCCACCATGAGTTACCCTGCATACCATTCATTCCCGATTTCAGAGTACGTTGTGTTTTGTAATTACCAATTTCCTGGTTACCTAACTTACCCCAGCTGGCACGAACTTTTAATTCGTTCATAACAGCCTTAGCACTTTCAAAGAACTCTTCATTCATTACATTCCAACCAGCAGATACAGAAGGGAATACTCCATAACGATGTCCGTCTGCAAAACGAGAAGAGCCATCACGACGTATAGATGCAGAAAGCATATAACGAGAATCATAGCTATACATAACACGACCAAAAAGTGAAACCAATGCGTTTTCGCTGGCTTCTCCGGAAGTGAACTGTTGATCTGATGCACCAGCGTTAATAACTGTTGTATTATCGAATAAGTTATCACGTCCGGCCATTATTTTTCGATCTGTATATTTTGAGCTGAATATCCTACTAAGCCGGATACAGTATGTTTTCCGAAAGTATTATCATAATGTAATGTATTTTCAATCATCCACTGATCTTCCCATTTAGACTCTTCTTCGAGTCTGTTTGTTGAAGATTTATTTATACCAAAATCATATTTCTGACTGTATTGATACCTTCTGAGGTTATTTTTATTTACACCTGTATTGAATTTGTATTTTAAGCCTTTTAATCCTAAATCAACTTCTACATACGCATTCACTAAAAGATCCATCCCATGTCTTTCAAAATCATTAAGATCTAAATGTCCGATCGGATTATCCATATTTTTCATCCAATCGCTTACTGCACCATATCCTCCCACTCTGGATTCATCATATAACGGTGTTAATGGGTTTGATCTGAGTAGGTCAGTTATTGTCAGATCATTATAATCCTGGTTCCAGGTTTTAAGAATAATTGTATTGCCTACTCTCACATGGTCATTAAAAAATGAATAGGTGTTTTTTTGTACGAATGTTGAATGCATCGTAACCAGTTCCTTTCAATGTACCATCTTGTTTTGTATAGCTGGCAGAGACATTATAAGTAGAAGTTTTATTACCTCCTGAGATGGCTACATTTGCTTTCATAATTGCAGCTGTACTAAAGGCTTCATCCTGCCAGTTGGTACCTTTTCCCTGAAAATTTAAGACTTCTTCCGGAAGAGTTGATCCGCTACTCTTCATTAAGGCTGTCCATTGTTGTGCATCCAGTACATCCAGTTTTTTTACTACATTCTGCACACCCGCATATACATTTACATTTACTTTAGTCGGAGATTCTTTCCGGCCGGATTTTGTACTAATAAGTACCACACCGTTTGCTGCACGTGAACCATAAATTGCTGCTGCAGATGCATCCTTTAGTATTTCCATTGAAGAAATATCAGCAGGATCGATCATATTGATATCTCCATATACACCATCAATAACATATAGAGGATCATTGTTGTCCATAGAGCTTAGCCCACGAATATTGATACTCATACCAGACCCTGGTTGTCCTGCCATATTAGAAACAGATACACCGGCTACACGTCCTTGTAGTGCAGAAGCAGCGTTGCGGGCGATATCAGCCTGTAAATCTTTTGAAGAAACAGAAGAAACAGCGCCGGTTAAATCGCTTTTCTTTACTGTACCGTAGCCGATTACTACCACTTCATCGAGTAATTCTCCTTCTATTAGTTTTACATTAATAGTAGAGTTATTACCAACGGTAATTTCCTGTTTTTGCATTCCTACGTAGGAGAATTCCAATACATTTCCAGAACTTGCAGTAATTGTGTAGTTTCCATTCAGATCGGATACCGTACCGGTAGAAGTTCCTTTAACTGTTACTGTAGCTCCAATAACAGGAAATTTATCAGTATCAGTAACCGTCCCTGTAATAGTCATCTGTTGCTGTCCCCAGGTAAGTGTGGTAAATAAGGGAAGCAACATAGAGAATAAGATTATGAGTTTTTTTCTCATGGCTTTTTAATTAAGTTAAATAATTTCACGTTACAAATATAAATGATAAAAATGCTGGCGTACAAATACAATTTTAACTGTGAATAATGTTATCTAATCAATATTAAATGTTAAAATGAAATTTGAATTCAGAGTTAATATTTTATTTCAACCGGTAGGTGAAATTCTAATAAAGAGATAAGCTTTTCTTATAAGAAAGCTACAGGAAAAGAAATAGTGGGTACTGTAAAGGATAAAAGTTTATTAT
>JAJPZJ010000136.1 GCA_021204405.1 Tannerellaceae bacterium
TTCATATGATGTTCAATAAATCAACGGACATTATGCGGATAATCATAATAATAAAAGTAAAAACGATTCCGGTAACCGACGCAATGATGGATGAATAAGCGTTCTCTTTTCCGTCGATATCCCATTTAATGGTCTGAACAGAATAATTGATTTTACTCTCTTCAATTATTTGCTGGATGTTGGGAATATGATAGCTTTCCAGTTTTTCTTTTTGAAGTTCTTTGGTAAGTATCTGGTTTATTAACCGGGTAAGATCTGCCGGAGCCTGCTTCTCTGAATAAAGGGTGACAGCTTTAGGGTTTTCAAGTAACTTATCTGTTATGTACAGGAACCCAAAGATAGATTTGTCGGGATGGCTTCTGTAATGGTCCAGCGACTCCTTACTGCTAGTAAATAGATAGGAATCCGTATCAGAGAATAAAGGTGCATAGTTGCCTGTCGTATCTATTACTACTATATGCCGGATCTGGTCGCTTTTTAATGTAGATAGCCAGAGTGGTATAAATATGACAGCAATAAACAGAACGGAAGTTAAAAAAGTAAGGAACAGGAAAGACTTTTTCTTTACTCTCCGCAGATATTCCCGCTGTATAATTAATAACGTCTTATTCATAAAGATACATGCTTACTGTGATACGGTTTGGATAAAAATATCATTCATGGAAGGCAATTCTTCGGCAAACTCCATGATCTCATACTTTCCTGTAAGATAACCCAACAGGGTGGAGTTGGTAAGTGAAGGAGACTTATGTAATTTAATCTTTGTCAGCTCTCCCTGTTGCCTGTAATCCAATATTTCAAAAATATCCGGTACATGGGTGACCGGCCTTTCCGGAGTCTGAATAGTAAGAAGGAATGTATGGGTTTTAAAGCTGTTTCTTACTTCATTTACAGCCCCGGATAAAACAACCTTTGCATGGTTTATAAGCGCAATATTGTCACAAATCTCTTCCACCGACGCCATATTATGGGTAGAGAAGATAATTGTATGCCCTTTTTCTTTCAGTTCAAGGATTTCCTGTTTTAACAGGGAAGCATTTACCGGGTCGAACCCGCTGAAAGGTTCGTCAAAGATAAGCAAGGCAGGCTCGTGGATAACAGTGATAATGAACTGTACTTTTTGTTGCATCCCTTTCGAAAGCTCTTCCAGCCTTTTATTCCACCAGGGCATAATATCAAATTTCTCAAACCAGTTAATCAAACGCTTCCGGGCATCCTGGTAAGAGATCCCTTTGAGCTGGGCCAGGTAAATAGCCTGCTCGCCTACCTTCATCTTCCGGTATAGCCCTCTTTTCTCCGGTAGATAACCGATCTGGTAAATATCTTCTTTGCAGGATAAGTGGCCATTAAAGTAAACTTTGCTACTATCAGGGGCTGTAATGCGGTTGATAATCCGGATCAGGGTCGTTTTACCTGCTCCGTTAGGTCCCAGCAGACCAAAGATTTTCCCGGCAGGAACCTGGATACTGACTTTGTCAAGTACCAGATGAGTAGCATATTGCTTAGTAACCTGGTCTGTTTCTATAAAATTCATAAAGGGGAAGATTACATCTTTAAAACGATCCGTTCTCCTAACTCTTTACTAAGGACATCTTTCATTTCGTTGAGTTTGAGGAACTGTCGTTGTAAATCAAATGCTTTCTCCATATCACCGCTATGCTGTATCTCTTTCATCTTTATCAGGATCTCTTTAATACGATATTGGATATAGGCATTTTTTAAAGCAAATATCTCATGAGGAACCAATTGAGGAAGTTTGCTCTCTTCCGTTTCCAGGTCTTTGAACTTTGTATGGTACTTGCTCAGTTGATATTTTTCACTCATCAGGTTAGCTGCCAGCTGGCTTACCCGGGAGTTGGGATGAGCCAGAAAAAACCGATTTGCAATAAACCCATTTTCCTTGCATTTGGTAGCAGCCTCATCAAGAATATGTTTAAAGAGCGGAGTTTTAATCTCAATATCATCTCTTTGCAGGTCAAAATATATATATTCAGCCACTTTCATGGTGATTTGTTGCTGTAACTCTTCATCGAAATAATCAAATAGAATCTGTTCACCATACCTGACAATATAGCGGATAAGTGCCAGTTCATACACTTCAAACGGTGAACGTACGGGAGCAGCTTGTACTGCCTCTCCCTCCTGTTGTTGGGCCCCGGCAGTTTCTGTAACAATTTGCTCCTCCGGATAAGGGGGTACAGTTGCCGGAGAGCTGTTTACCTGCTGGGGCTGAGGCTGCTTTTTTTCATTTTGCGAGAGACGTATTTTATTTGTCTCGTTCAGTAAAACCTGCTCTTCAATTTCCAGCATGGTACTACATTCGCGGATGTAGACAGAGCGGATGATATTATCAGGAATAATAGCAATCGTCCGGATAATGTCACTGATCAGGGCAGAACGTTTAATAGGATCATACCCGGCTTCATCCAGCAAAAGTTTGGTCTTGAAACGGATAAAATCTGTCTCTTTCTCCTGGATAAACCCGGAAAACTGTGAGGCATTATGTTTACGGGCAAATGAATCCGGGTCTTCTCCATCGGGAAGCAGCACCACTTTCACATTCATCCCTTCTTCTAGCAACAGGTCAATTCCCCTTAACGCAGCTTTTATACCGGCCGCATCCCCATCATACAAGACCGTAATATTATTGGTAAAACGCTTGATTAGCCGGATCTGCCCCTGCGTTAAAGCAGTACCGGATGAAGAAACTACATTCTCTATCCCTGCCTGGTGCATGGATATGACATCCGTATATCCCTCCACCAGAAAACAACGGTCGGCCTTTACAATAGCCTGCTTGGCGAAATAGATACCATATAGCTCGTAACTTTTACGGTAAATCTCACTTTCCGGCGAGTTAACATATTTGGCTGTCTTTTCATCCTTTTTTAATACACGTCCCCCAAAAGCAACCACCTTCCCGCTCAGGGTATGTACCGGGAAAATGACACGGCCACGAAAGCGGTCGTTCGCTTTTCCATTCTCGTAAACAATTACCAACCCGGTTTTCTCCAGATACTCTTTTTTATATCCGGCTTTCATCGCCGCTTTATAGAGTTCGTCCCGCTTATCCAGGCAGTAACCAAGCTGGAATTTGCGTATAATATCTTCCCGGAAACCTCTTTCAATGAAATAACGTAAACCCGCCGTTTGCCCTTCCTGATGCTCATGTAGCTGGGTGGTAAAATAACTTTGGGCCCAGTTGTTAACGATCAGCATGCTTTCCCGCTCACTCCGGACCTGTTTCTCCTTATCGGTAAGTTCCCTTTCCTGTATATCGATATGATATTTTTTAGCCAGGAACCGGAGCGCATCAAAATAATTGAGCTGCTCATGCTTCATGATAAAATGCACGGCTGTACCCCCTTCGCCGCAGGCAAAACATTTACAGATATTTTTTGCCGGTGATACATAAAAGGAGGGAGATTTATCCGTATGGAAAGGGCACAGGCCTACATAGTTTACCCCTCGTTTTCTTAATGTAACGAAGTCGGAAACTACATCAACAATGTTAGCAACATCTAATATCCGGTCTATGGTAGGTTGGTCGATCATTCACTTATAATTTACGGGCAGACAAATGTAGCGAATAATTCGTGTTATTCAAACAGTCTTTTTGATCCGGTGAAACTATTCCCATACATCCTTATACCAATTGAGTTCCCGGTATGCCTGATTCAGAGCAGGAAAGCTTTCCTGTTCTATATAAGTGGTCAGTCCTGAATGCTTCTCTATCTCAAAGCCATTAAAGCCACGCATAAATGACGGGGTGGAGGCTTTGTACGGCACACAGGCGGATATCAATGCAGCCAGGGTATTTCCAGTGCCATCTGTTGTTAGTATCCGGGAGTAATAATCCTCAAAATCGAAAAAAGATGATAAGTGTACCTGTCAAAATACTGGATGGATGCTACATCAATTGCCGTGGCCTTCCCTTTATCAATATGCTCTTTTAACCAGCCAGCCAGTGCTGTAAGTTCGCTGGTTTTTATTAAACTGAGAGTTCCGGATTGATAAGCCCCTGTTTGGTTATTGATCCATTCAAATGCTTCCCTGACAAATTCGGTTAATTGCGCTTCCGGTAAAAACAAATTGTTTATTTGCCGGGCATAGATTTCCCGGAAACCCGGCGACAGGATCTCTGCCGACGATCCTATCATATAATTACATTTATTCTTCAGGTCATAGGCCATCTCAATTCCTGCGGTAAAGCAGGCTTCAAAAATAATGAAATCAAATAGGTTATCAGGTAAGGCTGCAACAAATTCGCTTAGTTCCATCTCCTCTCCGTTATCCTCCAGTAAGGAACGGGGGTTAAGGAGCATATCTTGCGGCAACCAGCCCGAAGCGTGCGAAAACATAATTAAACCGTAAGAGTTACCGGGGTATAATTGGATAACCTGGTTGATCCGTTTGTTAAAGATTTCACTGCTTGCTGAATTCTCTTCCGTAAACTCTTCTAATACAACCTTGATATTCACACCATTTACATGTTCTATTTTATACAAAACGGGAGAAGCCTGGTACAGGTCTTCATAAATAATAAGGTTCCCGTTTTTCCCGTTCCAACCTTCCAGGAAAGAGGATACCTTTTCTTCTTCACTTCCGGACAGATTATTATCCCGGCCTATATACACAATTATAGTCCTGTTATTCTCATCTACCAATGACTCGTCGTGGTTACTTTCACATCCCGGACATAGCACGATAAATAAAATGAGTATCCTATTGAAGATCTTCATAAACTGGTTTTTGGCGCTAATTTTTATCCTATAATAACTTGCCGGTAATAGAAGTTCCTGTAAGAATAAGAAGGATATGGACAGGTGAAAATAATGAAGAGTGGCAA
>JAJPZJ010000098.1 GCA_021204405.1 Tannerellaceae bacterium
ACATTCATATGATGTTCAATAAATCAACGGACATTATGCGGATAATCATTATATAGTTTTTTATACCGTCCGTTCACCCATTTTGCCTGGTATGTGCAGGAAGACCGCTGGCAACTACAGGAAATGGCTGCCGATGCCTTCTGCCTGCCTACCCGCGGTCCGCACTGGTATGATGGTGCCAAATACCAACGGTTGTACTACTACCAATGGACGCCTTACGATAGTTATGTGTGGGAAACCTGGAAAGGAACAACAATGGGGATTTCCCTTGCCATTGAAGTAAAGGAAGACCTCGAAATGCTTGTAGATTACGACGCCCTCGGGTTTACCCCGGAAGAGCGGGAGGCACAACTGATGGAGCTGCAAACCCTGGTAGCTTATTTCTACATGCGGGGGCTCGACTTCTTCAGGGGAATGCCCATTTTCACGGCTTCCACCCAAACAGACCTGTACCGCAATACGGATAAGGAAACGTTCGACCATATCGAAAGCCTGCTGCTCGAAGCCATCCCCAAACTGCCTGTCAAAACGGTAAAGGGAACATCCGAAGATGGTTCGATCAAACAGGCTGCCGGTGCTATGTTGCTGGCACAGCTTTATTTCAATGCCGGTGCGTATATCGGTGAAAACCGTTTTGCCGATTGTGCAAAGATCTGCCAGGATATCCTCGACGGGAAGTATGGTACATACGAGCTGGAACCTACCTGGTACGGAGTCCACCATTTCGACAACGACCGTTCGCCGGAAGTGATCTGGTGTACGCCTTCCCAGAATGCGAAAAGAGCCTATAACTGGTTCTGGAAACATTTCTACCACAGTGAATCGTACAAATACTTCGACCTCGAAAGCGGAGGCGATAACGGAGGGATGATCCAGCCCTCCCGTAAACCAACCGGCGAGATCTATACCGAGTTCCGTCTGAGGAAAGGGTATGAGAAGTTCCACGACCAGGATTTGCGGAAAAAGCCGTATGTATATAAAGGGAATAAGGTATACGAAGGGATGTTCCTGGTAGGCGAACAAACTAACCCGCTTACCGGCGTATCAACGCTGGGTATTCAGGAATACCAGGGTGAGGTAATTACCTTTGTCGACCAGGTAGCCCATTTCAGGAAAGTAGGTACCGAATATGCTTCCGTAGCCGAGCTGCCTTCGACGATTGCAACCGGCGAGGAGACTTCGGGCGTACGCCTGGTCAAGGTGCCGCAACCCAACCTGGTGGATAAGAGCTTCCGCAACGATGCCGACAATCCGGTACTCCGCCTGGCAGAAGTCTATTATATGCTGGCGGAATGCAAATACCGCGAAGGCAAAGCCGGCGAGGCAGCCAACCTGATCAACACCGTCCGCCGGAGGAACTTTGAAGGTGGACAGGATCCGGATCCTGTGACATCTGACAATCTGGACGAATACAGATTGTCAGATGAGTGGTTTATCGAGTTTATGGGAGAGGGCCGCAGGCGGACCGACCTGATCCGCTGGGACAAATTCGTCACAGAAGACTGGTGGAACCACAAAGCCACTAACAGTAAACACCTCAACCGCTTCCCCGTCCCGGCAGAAGCCATCGCAGGTAACAACCTGTTGGAACAGAACCCCGGCTATTAATAACCCTCATAGGTATTCGTTCATAAATGCTTGCTAACCTTGATCCTCCCGGCCTCACTGGCCGGGAAGATTCTTTTTTATTGACTATCATTTTTATTGACTATCACTTGTAACCGTGCAACCCATTCCAGTTCCCCGCGCAGGCGGGGACCGCAAAGGCACTGTCGCTTAACAACTATTTTCTATATTATCTGTAATGCGATTAGCTAAGGCCAACCTGCGGTTCCCGCCTGCGCGACAGGGGCTGTTAAACTCTTTTCTCTTAGTTCTGCAAGGACGGCATATCCTAGCCCAGTACGTAGTGCTGGGCTGCAGGTTTACCATCCCATCTCTAAATCCTGTAAGGACGGCATAATTTACTGGCTATTGATTCTTATATTTTATTATGTCGTCCTTACAGGACTCTCTTTCTTTACTACTTATAGCCCAGGGCTGGTGCCCTGGGCTAGGATATACCGTCCTTGCAGAACTAAGAGAAAAGAGTTTAACAGTTCTGTGCCTGCGCGGGGAACTAAAAATAAAAAATAAGCTTATTTCCCCTCTTCTTTTTATATAGAAAGGAGTATTCCCTCTTTTTAATTATAGAAAGGAGTATCCCCTCTTTTTAATCCCGGCAAATTTTGTATATTTACGCTCAATAACTTAATTGCAGGAACCAGCGAACACAATTTTCTGCCAAAACAAATAGAAAAACACTATAAATCAATAAAATGAAAAAGAGGATGAAGAATCTGTTAATCGCGTTTTCGTTATGTGGCAGCCTGCTAGCCACCGCACAACAACCGGTCGACTATGTGAATCCGTTTATCGGGTCGAGTAACTTCGGGACAACCAATCCGGGAGCTGTTTGTCCGCAGGGACTGATGAGTGTAACTCCTTTCAACGTAATGGGCTCTGCAACCAACCGCTATGACAAAGACAAACAATGGTGGTCGACCCCGTACACTTCCGACAATAACTATTTTACCGGCTTTGCCCATGTAAACCTCAGTGGGGTAGGATGCCCCGAGCTGGGAAGCCTGTTGCTGATGCCTACAACCGGCGAGGTGAATGTAGATTACCATGAATATGGCAGCGCCTACAAAGACGAAGTGGCCTCACCCGGTTATTACAGCAACGTACTTACCAAATATGGTATTAAAACGGAGGTAACCGCCAGTATGCGTACCGGCCTGAGCCGTTTCACCTTTCCGGCCGGACAGGGGAATATCCTGCTCAACCTGGGCGAAGGGTTAACTAATGAGAGTGGGGCAACCGTAAAGATCGTAAGCGATACCGAAATTGAGGGTAGCAAGCTGCTGGGTACTTTCTGTTATGCACCCCAGGCAGTGTTCCCGATCTATTTCGTGATGAAGGTAAGTAAAGCTCCGAAAGATATGGGCTACTGGAAAAAACAACGCCTGATGACAGGGGTAGAGCATAAATGGGATATCCATTCCAGCAAACATAAACTGTATACCAACTATACCCGCGAAATGAGTGGCGACGATGTAGGTGTGTGGTTTACGTACGATACGGAAGAAAATGAAATGATCGAAGTAAAAGTGGGTGTGTCTTTCGTAAGCATCGAAAATGCCCGCCTCAATATGGAAACCGAGCAGCCTGGTTTCGATTTCGACCAGGTACGGACAGCTGCCCGTAACCAATGGAACGATATGCTGTCGGCTATCCAGGTAGAAGGGGGAACGCCCGACCAGCGTACGGTATTCTATACCGGTATGTACCACCTGTTGATCCATCCCAATATCCTACAGGATGTAAACGGCGAATATCCTATGGCTGAAAGCCTGAAAATGGGCCATACGAATGAGAACCGCTACACGGTATTTTCTTTGTGGGATACCTACCGCAACGTAAGCCAGATGATGACGCTGCTTTATCCGGAGCGCCAGTTGGAGATTATCCACAGCATGCTGGATATCTACAAAGAGAGTGGCTGGTTGCCTAAATGGGAGCTATACGGACGTGAGACACTGACCATGGAAGGGGATCCTTCTATTCCTTATATTGTAGATGCGTGGATGCGCGGATTGCGTGATTTTGATGTAAACCTGGCCTATGAAGCGATGCGTAAAGGGGCTACCACACCGGGTGAATATAACCTGCTGCGTCCGGATGTCAACGATTATTTCTCATTGGGGTATGTGCCGCTGAGGGGTGAGTTCGATAACTCCGTATCACATGCACTGGAATATTATATTGCCGACTGGAACCTCTCTCTGTTTGCAGAGGCATTGGGTAAAAAAGAAGATGCCAAACTGTTCCGCCAGCGTTCAATGGGGTACAAAAACTATTACAGTCCTGAGTATGGCACATTCCGTCCTAAATTGCCGGATGGTACCTTCCTTATCCCATTCGATCCTAAACTGGGCGAGAACTTCGAACCCAACCCCGGTTTCCACGAAGGAAGTGCTTGGAGCTATACTTTCTATGTGCCGCATGATATACCCGGACTGGCGAAACTGATGGGCGGTAAAAGAAAGTTTGTTGATAAACTGCAATCCGTATTCGACGACGGACATTTTGATATGGCCAACGAACCGGATATCGCCTATCCTTACCTGTTCAGCTATTTCAAAGGGGAGGAATGGCGTACGCAGAAAACCGTACGTGACCTGCTGAACGAGCATTATAAAAACGCTCCCGACGGACTGCCGGGTAACGACGATACCGGAACGATGTCGACCTGGGCACTCTTCTCAATGATGGGATTCTATCCTGCCTGCCCCGGAGATGTAAATTATGTACTTACTTCTCCTACATTCGATAAGATCACCATCAAACTGAATGAAAAGTATTATCCGAAAGGGCAGCTGGTAATCGAAGCTGTACATAACACACCCAATGATATCTATATCGATGGGATCACAGTGGATGGTAAAAAGTGGAATGGTTATACCATTTCGCATGAAGAGCTGATGAATGCCGGAACGTTGAAGTTTAACTTATCCGGACAGCCTAAAAAGTAAGATAGTAGGTTGCAAATATCAACAGGCGGGTAAAAGGAAGGGACAAAAAACTTCTTTTACCTGCCTGTTGTTGTTGAAAGGGGATATAAGTAAAATCTATTTACAGAAAAATAAAAGAGGATAATGTTCCCCGCGCAGGCGGGGACCGCACAATAACCTGCTGTTTTACCTAAATAATAATAAAATTAAATGATTATCCGCATAATGTCCTATTATAAATTCTGGATTTAAAGTCGG
>JAJPZJ010000156.1 GCA_021204405.1 Tannerellaceae bacterium
AAAAACGGGTGCATGCTTTTTTCCAAGCGGGTGCACCCTTTTTACAAATAGCATGTACCCGTTTAAAAAATAGGGTGTTTAATCCTTTATTCTTCTCTTTAATCATACCTTTTTATCCCACATACCCCATTCCTGTGTTTTACAGGTATGTGTAAAATCAAGGCTGGTGTTCTATAGAATGACTGATAAATTTTCTTTATAAAAGTCTGTCGGATGGTTGCTTATTTCTAAGTTAAATAACAATTTATATTCCTGCAATAAACTTAAACCTTTTCCGTTAAATTAAAGATGAATTTAATATAAGATGGCAAGTATATATGAATCCCGGCAACGGTTGACCTTTATCTTTATTGCAGCAGCAGTTTTTGTGTCGATAGCTTCATTGGTTATTTCGGATAGATTGATTGAAAAATTAGCTCAGGAAGAACGCCAGAAAATAGAAGTATGGGCTGAAGCAGCACGTGTAATGACTAGTGAGAATCCTAGTCTTAATATGCATCTTATACTGAAAATCATGCAGGGTAATACTTCTATTCCTGTAGTTTTGTGTGACGAAAATGATAATATCATAAATTATAAAAATATTGATCTGCCAACGGAGAATTCGGAACAGTATGAGTATAAAAAAGTTCAGGAACTCAAAAATAAGAAGCACCCCATTGTGATTGATCTGGAAGATGGGACTTATCAGTATCTCTACTATGACGACTCTATTATCTTAAAACGTTTATTGGTCTATCCATATGCTCAATTATCGGTTGTATTAATATTTATAATTATTGCTTTTCTGGCACTTGCCAGTACGAAACGTGCCGAACAGAATAAAGTTTGGGTAGGGTTTTCTAAAGAAACTGCTCATCAATTGGGTACCCCTATTTCTTCTCTGATCGCATGGGTAGAATATTTAAGGACCAAAAATATAGATCCGGCTCTGCTAAATGAAATGGAGAAAGATGTGAAACGGCTGGAAACAATAGCCGAACGTTTTTCTAAGATAGGCTCTAATCCTGATCCGGTTCCTGTTGATATAATTAATTCCCTTGCTATGGCATTAGGTTATATGGAAAACCGGATCTCGGCTAAAGTGAAAATATATACTCATTTTCCCCAATCTCCTATTTTAACCCTGGTGAATGACTCTTTATTTGCCTGGGTAATAGAAAATCTGGTGAAGAATGGGGTAGATGCAATGGAAGGCCAGGGAGAGATTACTTTCCATATAGAAGAAAATGATAAACTGGTTAAAATCGATATTACAGACACGGGCAAAGGAATTCCCAAGAGTAAATTCAAAACAGTTTTTCATCCGGGATATACAACCAAAGCAAGAGGTTGGGGGCTTGGATTATCATTGGTTAAAAGAATTGTAGAGTCTTATCATGGAGGTAAAATCTATGTAAAGCATTCAGAGATAGGGAAGGGCACGACATTCCGGATAGAGTTGCCTAAATATAAAACTGAAAAAAGGAATAATAAAAAATAACTGTTTAGATGTTGCATTTATGTGTAGAATTTTCGTACCTTTGCAAGGTTTTTTACACTAAAAGGCTTTGGGGAAATTTGATTTATATAATGTAGATTTGAAAAATCTCTCTCCGGGAGTACACGAGTACGAGTACTTATTGGAGAATAAGTTTTTTGTGGATATTGACGGGGATGAAGTTCGCAAAGGAAAAGTGAACGTAAAATTAACTGTCAAAAGAACATCAGCTGCTTTCGATATAACTTTTCAGATTACAGGAGCTGTGATGGTTTCCTGTGACAGATGTCTGGATGAAATGGAAATTCCGGTCGAAACACAAAACCGTTTGGTTGTAAAATTCAGCAAAGATTATGCCGAAGAAAGCGACGAAGTGGTAGTAATACCCGAAGAAGAAGGAGCAATAAACCTGGCATGGTTTCTTTATGAGTTTGTAGCTTTGGCTGTACCTATGAAACATGTACATGCTCCCGAAAAATGTAATAAATCTATGTCTTCTAAACTGAAAAAGCACACTGCAAGGAGTACAGATGACGAGAATGACGGGTTTGCAGATGATGATGTTATAGCCGCCGATGATGACGCCCAGGATAGTGGAAGTACTGATCCTCGTTGGGATGCTCTGAAAGGATTGATAGAAAATGATAACAATTAAATAAATAAAACAATGGCACATCCTAAAAGAAGACAAGGTAAAGCGAGAACAGCCAAGAGAAGAACTCACGACAAAGCTGTTCTACCAACAATGGCAATTTGCCTTAACTGTGGCGCATGGCATATTTATCACACCGTATGTGGTGAGTGTGGCTATTACAGAGGTAAATTAGCTATTGAAAAAGAAGTTGCAGTATAAATTTACCACCTTATTCTGACGAATATTGGTAAGCAAAAAGAAATAGCCCTAAAAATATTTTTAGGGCTATTTTAATAGGATCGACAAAAAATTTCTTTTATTTATATAAATTATGGACAAAATTAATGCCGCAATAACAGGCATAGGTGCTTATGTACCAGAAGATATCCTGACAAATGAAGACATTTCACAGTTGGTAGACACCAACGAAGAGTGGATCATGACACGGGTAGGTATTAAAGAGCGCAGGATATTACGGGGAGAAGGGAAAGGGACTTCCGTTATGGGCATCCATGCTGTGAAGCAATTATTGGAGAAAACCAACGTGCAACCGGAAGAGATCGAAGCTATTATTTGTGCAACAACTACATCGGATTGTCATTTTCCCACTACTGCTTCCATCATAGCTTATCAGACAGGTTGTAAAAATGCTTTTACTTTTGACGTACAAGGTGCTTGCGCTGGTTTTTTGTATGGTCTGGAAACAGGAGCGAATTATATCCGTTCCGGGAGATATACTAAAGTTATTGTAGTTGCAGGTGATAAAATGACCTCTATTACCGACTATACCGACCGGACTACCTGTCCGCTCTTCGGAGATGCATGTGGTGCCGTATTACTGGAACCAACTACAGAAGAGGTGGGAGTGATCGATACAATTCTGCGGACCGATGGTAGTGGGCTTCCCTACCTGCATATGAAGGGAGGAGGGTCAGCCTGTCCAGCTTCACACAAAACTGTTGATAATCACCAACATTTTGTATATCAGGATGGCCGTTATGTCTTTAAATATGCAGTCTCTTATATGGCAGATGCTGCAGAAGAGATATCCAAACGTAATAAGCTGACTAACGATAATATTGCGTGGTTTGTACCACACCAGGCAAACTATCGCATTATAGATGCAATTGCCAAACGGCTGGATATCGATCAGACAAAAATTATGGTCAATATCCAAAAATATGGTAATACGGGTGCCGGAACAATTCCTATGTGTTTATGGGAATGGGAGAAACAACTGAAAAAAGGCGACAATATCATTTTAGCTGCTTTCGGTGCCGGATTTACCTGGGGAACAATTTATTTAAAATGGGCATATGACGGAGCAAACGCATAAATCGGGTTTTGTTAATATTGTTGGTAACCCCAATGTCGGGAAATCTACCTTAATGAACCGGCTGGTCGGCGAGCGGATCTCTATCATAACATCCAAAGCCCAGACTACCCGTCACCGTATTATGGGGATTGTAAATACCGACGATATGCAAATTGTTTATTCGGATACCCCGGGAGTACTGCGGCCTAATTATAAGTTGCAGGAATCTATGCGTAACTTTTCAGAATCTGCGTTGGGAGATGCAGATGTATTATTATATGTGACAGACGTGGTAGAGAAGATCGATAAAAATGAAGACTTCCTGCAACGGGTCAAAACACTGGACGTACCTATTTTACTATTGATAAATAAAATAGATACAACCACACAAGATAAATTAATAGAAATAGTTGAACACTGGAAAGAGCTCTTGCCACAGGCAGAAATCATTCCTATCTCAGCGCTTTCTAATTTTAATATTGATTATGTCAAACAACGGGTACGTACGCTTATGCCGGACTCGCCTCCTTATTTTGAGAAGGATGCACTGACCGACAAACCGGCCCGTTTCTTTGTTACTGAAATAATCCGTGAAAAAATCCTGCTTTACTATCAGAAGGAAATACCTTATTCGGTGGAAGTGATCGTTGAACAGTTTAAAGAAGAAGAAAAACTAATCAGCATCCGGGCACTGATCGTTGTAGAACGTAACTCACAAAAGGGTATTATCATCGGGCATCAGGGACAAGCTTTGAAAAAAGTAGGTGCTATGGCCCGGAAAGATATAGAACGCTTTTTCGATAAGAAGGTGTTTCTGGAAATGTTTGTAAAGGTAGAAAAAGACTGGAGAAACAGAGATAACCTGTTAAAGAACTTTGGTTATCAATTGGATTAAAAACAAATTACAGGAAGAATAATATGGGAAATATTGTCGCAATCGTAGGAAGACCTAATGTAGGTAAATCTACCCTTTTTAACCGCTTAACACAATCACGCCAGGCTATTGTAAATGATGAGGCCGGCACTACACGTGACCGTCAATATGGAAAAGTTGACTGGAATGGGAAAGAATTTTCATTGATTGATACCGGCGGATGGGTTCTCAACTCGGAAGATGTATTTGAAGAAGAAATAAATAAGCAGGTTAAGGTCGCGATAGAAGAAGCCGATGTTATTTTGTTTGTAGTTGATATTCTGAATGGTATAACTGACCTGGATGTTGATGTAGCCAACATATTACGTCGCAGTAAAAAGCCTGTGGTAGTAGTCGCTAATAAAGCCGATAACTTTGAACTTCACCCGTCGTCGGCTGAATTTTATTCTTTTGGCCTGGGTGACCCTTTCTGTGTGTCTGCTATCAACGGCTCGTGCACGGGCGATTTACTGGATAAAATAGTAACGCTATTCCCGGAAACTAAACCGGAAGAGTTAGATGAAGAATTACCCCGCATCGCGATCGTTGGTCGGCCGAATGCTGGTAAATCATCTTTAATTAATGCCTTTATTGGAGAAGATCGCCATATCGTAACTGATATTGCCGGTACAACCCGCGACTCTATCTATACCAAATATGATAAATTTGGCCTGAACTTCTATCTGGTGGATACGGCTGGTATCCGTAAGAAAGGAAAAGTAAATGAAGACCTGGAATATTATTCGGTCATCCGTTCAATCAGGGCTATCGAAAATTCTGATGTCTGTGTACTGATGGTTGATGCTACCCGTAGTATAGAAAGCCAGGACTTAAATATCTTTTCTCTTATCCAGAAGAACAATAAAGGATTAGTAGTTTGTGTAAACAAATGGGATCTGATTGAGAATAAAGACCAGAAAGTTATAGATTCTTATACCGATGCTATTCGTAACCGTCTCGCGCCTTTTACCGATTTTCCAATTATTTTTATCTCGGCCCTGACGAAGCAGCGTATTTTTAAAGTACTTGAAAAAGTAAAAGATGTATATGAAAATCGTAAGGTTCGCATTCCTACTGCAAAACTCAATGAGGTAATGCTACCTATTATTGAAGCAACTCCTCCTCCGGCATGGAAAGGAAAATATATAAAGATCAAATATATTACCCAGCTACCTGCGGGAACTGTTCCTTCATTTGTGTTTTTTGCTAACCTGCCGCAGTGGATCAAAGAACCCTATAAACGTTTCCTGGAGAATAAACTCCGCGAACACTGGAACTTTACAGGAACACCGATTAATATATTTATCCGGGGAAAATAAAGAAAAGAAGCTGTCTCAAAACCATACTTTACAGGAAAGTAACTGACCCCAGTGTTCCCGGACTTGATCCGGGATCGCAAAAGAACAGACAATTCTCTATCTTTTTGAAACTTATACCGTCTGTTTTTGATACGATTGGCTAAGGCCGATCTACGGTTTCCACCTTCATGGGGAACTAATCAGGACTTTTGAGCCAGCCTCTTTTTGTTTCATAAGCTATTGAGTAATTTTTTTGCCTCTTGTACCTGCTCCTCTGTAGATAACGGAGAAAGGCCGTCGATTTCGAAAGTAGAAATCAGATTATTAAGTTTTTCCAGTTTCCGGAGTTCGCCTTTTTCAGTAAACTCTTTCCGAAGGATAGTGATCTTTTCGAAATCCTGTACGCCCTCAATCAAACGTTCCAACCGGATGCTGCTACGTCCGTCAGGATATACCAGATAACAATCACCAGCGGCCCATGTCCGGAAACGTGAGTCGCGTAAAGGATCTAATGTCCAGCTATTATATGCCCAGCGTAGGTACCCGTCATAATTACCGGCGGCAGTATGCCAGCCCAGCCAGGTAGCTTCTGCTGGAGAAGAGAAAGTAAATACATTCGGAAAAGCTTCTGAACAGCAGGTATAAACCGTACTTTTTTGCCTGTCTTTTGGCGTTCCTCTTTTACATCCTCCGGAAATTATGCCCGTATGACAGGCACATATCATACAGGTAAGGTTGTGTTCCGCGTGATAATGTCCCTGGAAAGATATTTTAAACTCCGGGTCTACCTGCCGGATCAATTTTACTGTTTCTATCATCTGTTCCATTTCCCTTTCGTCCATTGAGATGATAGTAATATTAAACCAACCTTTCCGATGGAGATGTTGGGAGAAGTCTTTTAGGAAAAGCGTCCAATAAGCTTCGTAAGCCGTATCTCCCGGTTTTGCTTCCATAAATTTTATCGTATTACTAGCCTGGTCGAGGTAATCAAAATGGAGTGCCCATGGAATCATGGTAAAGCAATTGATCTGTTTTGTAATTCCTATTTCGTTCATCATAAATTCCACCCATTTATCAAATACGGTGTAATCGTATGCCCAACTGCCATCCAACTTTTTAATTTTAAGTACCATACTTTCGAAATGATCCTGTGTCTGGCCGTTCCATGGCTTGTGCATGATCGTGGTTGTAATCGCTTTCTGTCCGGCATCAGCCAGCAGTTTAAAGATAGGACGCATCGCATCGAAATGTGCTTCACTCCATAAAGGAACCTCATAATAGCGGGCTACAGCATAAGGATTTTGCCAAAGGTCTAAATGAAAATTCCAGTCCTGTGGCCGGGGCAAGGTATGTTCGAGTACCTCTATTTCCAGGCTTATTTGTTGGCGGGAAAAATTCTCACCTGCTACGGTAAGTATCCCTTTATAAATACCTTTAGGGGTATGTTGCGGTATCCATACATTCAACCATACCGGTTGGGTAGTATATTCGGATATATCCCTTATTTTAATAACATCTAATACATCGGCCACCATGGAGGAGTCCCAGTCTGCTTTGTTAGGCCGATGGCCGCAACCTCCTTTTCCGTCTTTATTCAATTCATCCGTCATTATATACCTTACAAAACTGGCATTGGCTGCCGTAGCAGGAATTACTGAAGAGCCATTCCGCAGGTCACTCACCTGAATCGTAGCCTTTTCCAATGGCTTACTTGTCCACAATACCGCCTGTGCATTTACCTGCTCGCCCTTCCAGGCTTTTACTTTTAACTTAGTGCTTTTCCTCACTTGTGGTATACTTCGTTTAGGATACCTTACATCTGTAGATGCCCAGCTGAATTGGGGTGTTTTTACCTGCTTGTCCCATACTTCCCGGCTCTCGTAAAGCTTGGAATCTGTAAGTTCTTCGTAATCCGAGGGAGGAGATAAGTGATTAGTACTAATTTGCCCATACGCACTTACACCAATCGTGCATACCAATAGTAAATAAAGAGTCTTTTTCATGGAGTAAAATATAAAATTAACGGAGTAAAGATAGTAATATAATATATCATTTGCAGTACCTGATACTAACAAATGTAAGCTATAACGGGTCAGATCCAGTAATTTTAATATGTATAAACGCTGATTTGATATTTAATAAGAACTAAAATCCCTATATTTACAGCAAATTAGAGAAGATGCGACAATATACCGAAGATGAAATTATAGAACAGCTACGCGACCCTGCCGAGCAACGCAAAGCTTTCTCATGGATCGTAAATCTGTATGGCGAGAAGTTATATTGGCATATCCGAAAAATGGTTTTGAATCATGAAGACGCAAATGATCTGCTACAAAATACCTTTATGAAAGCATGGGCCAACATTGATTATTTTCGTGGCGATGCCAAATTATCTACCTGGCTGTATAAAATAGCCATTAATGAATGTATTACTTTTCTGAATAAGCAACGGAATATAAATAATGTATCCGTAGATGATGCCGATACATTCTTATTGGAAAAATTAAAAGGAGATGAATATTTTGACGGCGATGAGGCCCAGCTAAAACTGCAGGCAGCTATCCTGACCTTACCGGAGAAGCAACGCCTGGTATTTACCATGAAATTATTCGATGAAATGAAATATGATGATATGTCGGAAGTATTGGGTACCAGTGTGGGTGCTTTGAAAGCCTCTTATCACCATGCTGTCAAAAAAGTAGAAGAGTTTTTAACAAAAGACATTTAAACCTTTTAACCCCAATTGGGTCGAAAGAGGTATAAAAGAAAAATATATGAGAAAAGAACAGGACAATCTAAACCGTTTTAAAGGTCAAAATCCTTTTTCTGTACCCGACGGTTATATGGAAACACTTACCGACCGGATCATGTCTCAGCTTCCGAAGAAAGAAGAGGTACCCGTGAAGCATATTTCCATGCTGGATCGTGTTCGTCCCTGGCTCTATATGGCAGCTATGTTTGTTGGTCTGGGATTGTTTTTCAAAGTCTTCCTGGCTCCACTGGCCGGTGAGGCAGAAGGAGATTTGCTTGTGAAAAACGAAATGGTTTCCTACAGTGCACTGACAACACAGCAGGAAGAAGATATGGAGTATCTGGAATATCTGGAATCACGTTATCTTGACACTTTGCTGGCAGAGCAGTATGAAGATGTAGAATAATGGAAAAAGGAGAGTGAATATTTTATTATTTTATAATATTAGTTGTATGTATAAAATATTTTTTATTACATTTGTAGCGATTTCAGTAGTATTCTCTTCGGAAGTTTATTCCCAGGAGACGAAGCCGCAAAGGCATTTTGACAGAGAAGCTTATCAAGCCAAAAAGAATGCATTTATAATAGCGGAGGTTGGTCTTACTCCTGATGAAGCAGCCATGTTTATTCCTCTTACGGAAGAACTGCAGCAAAAGATGTTTGAGGTGGGGCGCGAGTGCCGGAAACTCACTAGGGAAGTAAGAACAAACAAAAGTCTCACGGAAGCCGATTATACGAAAGTAAACGACGAATGTATAGATGTTCGTTGGAAAGAGGCTCAACTAGAGAAAGAATATTACAGGAAATTTAAAGAAATTATCTCTTCCGAGAAACTCTATAAGTATAGAAGGGCAGAAGCAAAGTTTGCCAAAGACTTTATGAGGAATAATGGAAGATAAGATCAGAAACAAAATAAACTAAAATATTATCATTATTTGTGTTTTTTGTTTAGATTTAGTTTTGGCGTTTAAGTTAAGGGAGGGGTGGCGACATGATGTCGGTTCCCCTTTTGTTTTTTAAAGGCAATTCTATTAAAAGTTGAGAGATTTCATGCGTTCGTTTTTGATTGCATTGGCTCTTTTTCTTCTCTTTTACACCCTTTCAGGGATCAAGAGGAAATATTCTCCCAATGTTAAATGGAATAAAGGCTTTTCAGACTAGCTAATTTATATGTATAAAAAACATTTCCCCTCAACTTTAATGCTGATCCTTTTAAAGCCCTTTGACCTTTGCCTCATTCCATATTTTATCCATATCCTCCAGTGAGATCTCTTTTAATGAGCGTCCGGCCTGAATGGTCTTTTCTTCCAGATAGTTGAAGCGGCGGATAAACTTCTGGTTAGTTCGTTCCAGCGCATTATCCGGATTTATCTTATATAAACGGGCTGCATTAATCAGGCTGAAAAATAAATCTCCGAACTCAGCTTCCATCTTATCAGCGTCCATATGCTGAATTTCGGTTTTAAGTTCTGAAAACTCTTCCATTACCTTGTCCCATACCTGCTCACGCTTTTCCCAGTCAAAACCTACATTCCGGGCTTTATCCTGGATACGGTGCGCTTTTACGATAGAGGGCAAAGAGGCCGGTACTCCTTCCAATACGGTTTTGTTACCACCTTTTTCCTTTAGTTTAAGTTGTTCCCAGCTCTGCTCCACTTTTTTGGCTGTATCGGCATTATCGTCGCCAAATACATGCGGATGCCTGTAAATAAGCTTCTCACATAAACTGTTGCATACATCGCTGATATCGAAATCACCTTTCTCGTCGGCAATTTTTGCATAGAAAATAACATGCAGTAGCAGGTCTCCCAGCTCTTTCTTTATCTCATTGCTTTTGTTTTGCATCAACGCTTCACAAAGCTCGTAGGTCTCTTCGATTGTATTGGTTCGTAAGCTCTCATTGGTTTGTTTTCTGTCCCACGGACATTTTTCCCTTAGCTCATCGAGAATGTCTAATAACCGGCCAAAGGCCTCCATCTTTTCTTGTTTGGTATGCATGATAGTAATGAATATAATTTAAGTGAAGAGACTTAAAAGTCATAATTAGTTCCCGGATAAAGTCCGGGAACATTTTGTTTATTTATTTTCTGTAAATTATAGTTTTGAGATAGTCTCTATATAGTTATTATTTGTTTTTCTCCCGAAAGTCCCTTAACCCATCTTCGAGGAAGCGGATATAATTAGATACATCTTCGTCGTAAGCATAAGCAGGAGCTAACGGTTTACCTGATGCATCTAATAATATATAGAATGGCTGTGCATTTGCGCCGAACTTACTTCGTTGCAGGTAACTCCATTTGTCACCGATGGTTTTTAATTTTCTGGATTTACCATACTCTTCAATCTCAATCGGCTGGGGTAATTTTGTCTTATCATCTACAAAAAGAGTAATAAGTACGTAGTCGTTTTCCAACAAACTTTTTACCCGTGGATCCGTCCATACCGAAGCTTCCATCTTACGGCAGTTTACACAACCGAAGCCTGAAAAATCGATCATTACCGGTTTATTAGTCCGTTCGGCATAGGCCATACCCGCCTCATAATCATCGAAAGCCGCATGCACCTCATTATCGTATAAATTAAAATCCTGCGTATAAAGCGGAGGAGCAAATGCGCTGATTGCTTTTAGTGGAGCGCCCCATAAGCCGGGAACCATATAAATGGTAAAACTAAAAGAGATGATGGCCATAAATAATCTGGGTACAGACACATACGGCAGGTCACTGTCATGGCTGAACTTCAGTTTGCCCAATAAATACATACCCAGCAACGCAAATATAACAATCCACAATACCAGGAATACCTCGCGGTCCAGTAACCTCCATCCGTATGCCAGATCGGCAACCGAAAGGAATTTCAATGCCAAAGCCAATTCGAGGAAGCCTAGTACCACTTTTACCGAATTCAGCCAGCCGCCCGACTTGGGCATACTTTGCAACATATTCGAGAAAATGGCGAACAAGCTGAATGGAATAGAGAGCGCCAGTGCAAATCCGAACATACCTACCGCCGGTCCCACCGCATTACCCATAGAAGCCGCCTGTACCAGTAACGTCCCGATAATTGGACCAGTACATGAGAAAGATACCAATACCAGTGTAAACGACATAAAGAAGATACTGATAATACCGGTTGTAGAATCAGCTTTATTATCCAGTTTGTTTGTCCAGGAAGCAGGTAATACCAGCTCGAATGCTCCGAAGAAGGAGATTGCAAAGACTACCAATAGCAGGAAGAATATAATATTGAATATCGCATTTGTCGACAAATCATTCAGGGCACTCGCTCCGAATATACCGGTAATCAGCAGTCCCATAACCAGATAAATCGCGATAATGGAGATCCCATAAGTTACAGCATCTTTGATTGCTTTTTTCCGGTCTTTTGTCCTTTTCAGGAAGAAACTAACTATCATGGGGATCATGGGCCAGACACAGGGAGTAAGTAAGGCTATCAATCCACCCAGGAATCCGGCAAAGAAAATAAACAGCCAGGAGGTATCTGTTGCGGAAACAGCCGAATCACCATATGCCCTGAGCTCCTCAATAACAGGTTCCCATAAATTGATATTATTAGTTACCTTGCTGATGCTTTCCGGATTACTACCTCCGCTATTTTTCTGTGGAGCAGGCGAGAGTGCCTCTTCCAGGTCTTCGTCCGGAACTATTATATCTGGTTCTACCCGTGTTACATCTTCTTCAGCTACAAGCGGCGCTTCGTCAACAGCCGTCATCGTAATCTTCTTCCTGTCAAAAGCAAACTCAATCCGTTCCGGCGGAAGACAGGTTTCATCATTACAGGCCATAAACTCTACTTCTCCCTCCAGTTTAAACTGTGCAGGGTCGGTAACCTTAAACTGTTGGGTAAAGGTAACTGTTCCCGCATACCACCTCAGGTTCATGGCAAACAGCTCATCATATACCGTAGTAGGAGTTGCGGATACGGTTGGCGAACCGATGATTTCCGCACCGGCCACCTTCTCAAAATTAAAAGAAGTCGATACCGGCCCACCCTCCGGTAGGTTCATATCATACAGGTGCCACCCCTTATCGATCGTAGCCGTAAATAAAATCGATTTTTCTGCTGTCCCCGGATCATCCAGGCTTATTTTCCATTTTACCGGTGTAAGAATTTGGGCCTGCGTCAAACATGCAATGACAATGAACAGGAAGCTGATTGAAACTCTTTTCATATGAAAAAGATTGTGCAAATAATTAATTTAGTTTTGATTTATCCAAACATCTACAAAGATACGAGTATAATTCTAAGAACCTGCCGGTAACTCCCTATTTTTTGAATTTTATCAGGCTGCTCCCTACAGGTTTATCTTGGCTTTTCCACCAGGTACACCAGATTTTTAAATTATTATCAGAACGTAATCCGTTATCATCTGATGATAATTATAAAAAGATACTGGGTAAGACCAGGATAGTATATGGAATGAAAACAGAAAGTAATAATTATTATTTGCTTCTAATACGAGCATATTTTGTACTTTTGCAGATTATTTCGTGAAATGCTTCACGTATAGCACGATAGAAAGAAAAGAATTTAATAAAAGACTAAGTATAAGATCATGGAAATTGCTAGTAAGTACAACCCTGCCGAAGTAGAGGGGAAATGGTGTCAGTATTGGTTAGACAACGGCTATTTTAAGTCGGAACCCGATGAGCGTGAACCATACACCATCGTTATTCCTCCACCAAACGTCACCGGGGTTTTACACATGGGCCATATGCTGAATAATACAATTCAGGATATTCTTATACGCCGTGCCCGTATGATGGGTAAGAATGCCTGTTGGGTACCGGGTACTGATCATGCCTCTATTGCCACAGAGGCAAAAGTCGTAAACCGCCTGGCGGAAAAAGGAATCAAGAAAACAGACCTGAGCCGGGAGGAGTTCCTTACACATGCCTGGGACTGGACAGAAGAGCATGGCGGCATTATCCTGCAGCAACTTCGTAAACTGGGAGCTTCCTGTGATTGGGACCGTACGGCCTTCACTATGGATGAGGTACGGTCCGAAAGTGTACTGAAAGTATTTGTAGACTTATATGACAAAGGTCTTATCTACCGGGGCGTACGTATGGTAAACTGGGATCCTCAGGCACTGACCGCCCTTTCCGACGAAGAGGTTGTTTATAAAGAGGAGCATAGCAAACTGTACTACCTGCGTTATCGGATCGAAGGCGAAGAAGGTAAGTACATCGTAGTGGCTACTACTCGCCCTGAAACGATCCTGGGGGATACAGCCGTTTGTGTCAATCCTAACGACCCACGTTATACGCATCTGAAGGGCAAGAGGGTCATTGTTCCGCTGGTAAACCGTGCCGTTCCTGTTATTATGGACGAGTACGTGGAAATGGACTTCGGTACCGGTTGCCTGAAAGTAACTCCTGCCCACGATGTGAACGACTACATGCTGGGCGAAAAATACAACCTGCAAACCATTGATATCTTCAACGACAACGGTACCATTAGTGAAGCAGGCGAACTGTATATAGGAATGGATCGTTTCGACGTCCGTAAACAGATCGCTATTGATCTGGAGGCTGCCGGCTTAATGGAAAAAGTGGAAGACTATGAAAATAAGGTAGGTTATTCGGAACGAACTCACGTTGTAATAGAGCCTAAACTCTCTATGCAATGGTTCCTGAAAATAGAAGACCTGGCTAAACCTGCACTGGATGCGGTAATGACAGACGATATTAAATTCTATCCCGCCAAATTCAAGAATACGTACCGCCATTGGATGGAAAACGTAAAAGACTGGTGTATCTCACGCCAGTTGTGGTGGGGCCACCGTATACCTGCTTACTTCCTGCCGGAAGGAGGCTATGTAGTAGCTGTCACTCCAAAAGAGGCATTGGAAATGGCCCGGCAGAAAACAGGTAATCCTGAACTACAACTTACCGACCTGCGCCAGGATGAAGACTGTCTGGATACCTGGTTCTCTTCCTGGTTATGGCCTATCTCCCTGTTTGATGGTATTAACCACCCGGATAACGAAGAGATTAACTACTATTACCCAACCAGCGACCTGGTAACGGCTCCCGATATTATCTTCTTCTGGGTAGCCCGTATGATCATGGCTGGTTATGCGTTCAGAAAAGAAAAGCCATTTAAAAATGTATATTTCAATGGAGTCGTACGCGATAAGATAGGACGTAAAATGTCTAAATCACTCGGTAACTCTCCCGATCCGCTCGACCTGATCGATACGTATGGGGCTGATGGGGTACGTATGGGATTGATGCTGGCTGCTCCGGCAGGGAATGATATCCCCTTTGATGATGCCTTATGCGAGCAGGGACGTAACTTTAACAACAAAATATGGAATGCCTTCCGCCTGGTAAAAGGATGGCAGGTAGATACTACCATCGAACAACCCGAAGCAGCGAAGATTGCAGTCGAATGG
Source organism: Tannerellaceae bacterium (assembly GCA_021204405.1). Classification (GTDB taxonomy): domain Bacteria; phylum Bacteroidota; class Bacteroidia; order Bacteroidales; family Tannerellaceae; genus JAJPZJ01. Next base: position 14,817 of record JAJPZJ010000156.1, read on the forward strand.
TTCCGGATGCAACTGGATAAAACCATTACCGAAGTAAACGACTCGTTTGATAAATACCGCCTGAGCGAAGCCATGATGGCAGTCTATAAACTGTTCTGGGATGAGTTTTCCTCCTGGTATCTGGAGATGGTTAAACCAGGTTATCAACAACCTGTTGATAACTCAACCTACTTATCAACACTCAGTTTCTTCGAAGCGCTTTTGAAGCTGTTACATCCCTTTATGCCCTTCATTACCGAAGAGTTATGGCAAGCGCTTGAACCTCGTAAAACAGGTGAAAGTTTAATGATTACGCGTATGCCGGAAGCGGGCCCTGTTGATAACTCTTACCTTAATGCTTTCGAGATTGTAAAAGAAATTGTGGGAGGAGTACGTACGATCCGTCTACAAAAGAATATACCAAATAAAGAAGCTCTGGAACTTCAGGCTCTGGGAGCACACAATAAGTCTTTTAATCCGGTAATTGCTAAAATGTGTAATTTGTCTGCCATAACAGTTGCCAGCGAGAAAGCGGCCGGTTCTATTCCTTTCCTGGTACGGACTACTGAATATGCTGTTCCGTTAGGAAATATGATGAACGTAGAAGAAGAGTTGGTAAAACTGGAAGAGCAACTGAAACATTACGAAGGATTCCTCCTTTCGGTAATGAAGAAACTAGGGAATGAGAATTTTGTAAGTAAAGCACCGGCTCAGGTTATCGACCTGGAACGTAAAAAACAGGCAGATGCAGAAAGTAAGATCAAATCTTTGCAGGAAAGTATTGCTGCACTAAAAAAAATGATCACAACGAAAATAATTTGAGATATTTCTGTTACTTTTACGCTGTGTCTGCTTTCCTAGGCACAGCGTAATTTGTTTTAATACTAATTCCATGATCATGAAGAACACGCGACGGTCCTTTCTCAAACAGAGTTTAGTAGGTACGGTATTAGTAGCGACCGGTACAACGGCTAAGGCAATCCTGCCTGTGCCCGCTTTACGACAGGGTAATCCGGTGAACCCCTTTTACCTGGGTATGGCCGGGTATACATTTGTAAACTTCGACCTGGATACTACCCTGCAGACCTTGCAACGGCTGGATATCCATTACCTCTGTATTAAAGATTTCCATCCACCCTTTGATAGTACAGATGAGCAAATACAGGCTTTCCATGCAAAATGTGCAGCCTATCAGGTTACAGGGCATGCCGTAGGCCCCATCTATATGAGAAGCGAAGAAGAGGTCGACCGCGCTTTCGAATACACCAGGAGGGTGGGAGTAAAGCTAATCGTCGGTGTACCCAATTATGAACTATTACCCTACGTAAATAAAAAAGTACAGGAATACGATTTTACCTATGCCATCCATTTGCATGGTCCCGATATTCAATTATATCCCGATGCTACCGATGCCTGGGAACATACGAAAGACCTCGACCCGCGGATGGGAATGTGCCTCGATATCGGACACGACCTGCGGAATGGCTGCGATCCGGTAGCCGATCTGGAAAAGTATCATTCACGTGTTTTTGATATGCATATCAAAGATGTGACAGAGGCTTCCAAAGCTGGTGTGGGAATAGAAATAGGACGCGGAAAAATCGACTTTCCCGGACTGGTCAGGGCTATGCGTAAAGTAAATTATACCGGTATGTGCAGCCTCGAATATGAAAAAGATATGAAAGATCCCTTCCTGGGAATAGCCGAATCTATTGGCTATTTTAAAGCACTAAGTAGTATAAAAGAAATATGATAAAAAAAATTGCAGCCTGTTTTGTTATCGTTTACCTGTTGACCGCTTGTAGCACCCTTACAGAGATTGCGATAGATACCTATAATCCGGCAGAGATCACCTTTCCGGAAGATGTATCCACTATACTGATTGTTAATAATGCGGTAGCCCAGCCACGCGAATTGGGCTACGAATATTCGTTTATGGGTGTATTGCAGGATACTTGTAAGCTACCTGCGGATAGTACTTTGTTCGATGCCTGCCGTGCATTAGGCATAACGGTTGCCGAAATAGGCTTTTTTAATGATGTACTGTTATACCATTTACCCACCCGTACCGACGACCAGTACTTTTCCGATAAACGGTTAACACTTGACCGGATTAACCAGTTAAGTGAAGAGAATGAGGCGGATGCGATCATCTCACTTGACCGGCTGTTATTCAAAATGACAAAAACCGTTACTGCCCTTGCCGAAGGCTATTTGGTGGGTGTAATAAATGTAAGCATATCCGCAGTATTGCGTACCTATCTACCAGGGCGGGAACAACCCTTGGCTACCGTACTGGTAAACGACAGTATCTACTGGTCGGAGATGGCTTACAACCATGTATTGCTGGGGAAGTTATTACCCACCCCTGAAGAAGCGCTCCGGGAAGCAGCCCGGTACATCGGGATCAAATCGCAACCGAACTTTTCTCCCCATTGGCAAAGCGAAGCCCGCTGGTATTATACCGGTACAGGAGCTTTGTGGAAAGAGGGAACTGCCTTTGCCAAAGCCGGTAAATGGAATGAAGCCATCAGCCGGTGGAAACGTATTTACGACGCGGCTTCTTCCTGGAAACCTAAAGCCCGCGCAGCCTCTAACCTGGCCCTGGCATACGAATGTAAAGACCAGTTAAACCAGTCGTATGAATGGGCTGCAACCGCTGCCGGACTGTTTAAAGAAAATGGTAAAGCAGCAGATGACCTGTACAAACTCCAACAGTTATATAAAGATGTATTGGAAAAGCGTGTACACGCCGATAAAAAATTGATTTTGCAAATTGGGGAACAATAAATACCCGTAACATTAAATTTATTACTAATTTTGATCTTTATTCGTTTAAATCGTAAAATATGAGTGCAAGTAATCCGAAGATAGAGTCAGTAATTGAAAATACATTTGTAGAGGCTATTCATAAATTAACCTCTGACGATGCTGTCACCATGATCAGCGACCTGTATATTCAGGCTGACCCCGAAAGCGGAGAATTGCAGATTAAAGCGGAGAATTGCAGATTTACGATGACAGCGAGAAACTGATTGGAAAGACTGTTATCTTTGCCTGGGTCAATTTTAAGGAGGGTGAAGAAAAATTCAATAGTATAGTCGCTTCCAGCCTGAAGGCAGCCCTTACTATCTTAAAAACAAAAAATGTCTTTGAAGCAGATTGCTTTATGCATCCTTTCTCCGTAAGCTATACGGATGAAGACTTTTTAGTGATAGAAGAGGTGCTGTTTGTAGACGACGATATGTTCCGTCTGGACGACCCGCTACTGAAAGACCTAGATACCGAACTCGACAGTTTTATTAATAACCTCCTTTCCGATATAGATTAACTCGGTTTCGGAGTCCACCTATCTGCCGGAATAGCTCAGTTGGCAGAGCAATTCATTCGTAATGAATAGGTCGCCGGTTCAAGTCCGGCTTCCGGCTCTCAATCCCTTCCCATTCATCAATCCCTACCAATATATTAAAAAAAACTAACAAATGCGGTTACTCCCGTGGATAATGAGTAACTTGCACCCGCTAATTTAACGACTCTTATTATAATTCGTATGAAAGATTTCATCAGCGTTCTCCGGAGATTTGTTCTGCCCTACAAAAAGTATATGATCCTCAATATTGTATTTAATATACTTTCGGCTATTCTGAACCTATTCTCTTTTTTCCTGATCATACCGATCCTGAATATCCTTTTTAAAACAGAAGAGACCAACTACCAATATATGGATTTTACCTTTCATCCGGCCTCCTGGGAATCGTGGAAAATGCTGGTGGAAGTGCTGAAAAATAACTTCTTCTGGTATGTTACTAACCTGATCGATATGAAGGGCGGTTCCTATGCGTTGATTGTACTGGGTATCTTCCTGGTAGTAATAACCTTCCTGAAAGTAGCCAGTATGTATCTGGCCTTCTTCACCATGATCCCTATCCGTACGGGTGTGGTGCGCGATATACGTAACCAGATCAACCATAAAATAACCCAGTTGCCTTTGAGTTTCTTTTCGGAAGAACGGAAAGGAGATATTATTGCCCGGGTATCGGGCGATGTGAACGAGATAGAAACCTCCATTATGAGTTCGCTCGATATGTTGTTTAAGAACCCGATCCTTATTATTATCTACCTTACCAGCATGATCATCATAAGCTGGCAGCTAACTGTGTTTGTCCTTGTCCTATTACCCATTGCGGGCCATGTAATGGGACAGGTAGGAAAGAAACTGAAAAGGAAATCCCTCGACGGGCAGCAACAATGGGGAACGCTTATGAGCCAGATCGAAGAAACCCTGGGTAGCTTACGCATCATCAAAGCTTTCAATGCGGAAAAGAAAATCCAGGAACGTTTTGAAAAAAGTAATGACAAATTCCGCCGGACCACCAACCGGATCTACCGCCGCCAGCAAATGGCACACCCGATGAGCGAATTCCTGGGAACAGCTACCATTGCCATTGTATTATGGTACGGAGGTATGCTGATCCTGAGTAATAACAGTGTGATTGATGCACCTACCTTTATCTACTATCTGATTATCTTTTATAGCATTATCAACCCGGCTAAAGACCTGAGCAAATCGGTATACGCTATCCAAAAGGGGCTGGCTTCCATGGAACGGGTAGATAAGATATTACAGGCGGAAAGTAATATCAAAGATCCGAAATCTCCCCGGGAAATAACCCTGAATAAAGAGATCGCTTATACCGATGTATGGTTTAAATACCAGCATGATTGGGTATTGAAAGGGATCAGTCTGGTCATACCTAAAGGAAAAATAATTGCCCTGGTAGGACAATCGGGTTCGGGTAAAAGTACATTGGTCGACCTGCTCCCACGGTTTTATGATGTAACCAAAGGTTGCATTACGATAGATGGGGTAGATGTCAGGGACACTACTTTACATAATTTGCGTAGCCTGATGGGAAATGTAAACCAGGAGGCTATCCTTTTCAATGATACCTTCTTCAATAATATCTCTTTTGGGGTGGAAGGTGCTACCTTGGAACAGGTGCAGGAAGCGGCCCGGATTGCTAATGCACATGAATTTATCATGGCAACGGAAGAAGGCTATAACACCAATATCGGCGACCGGGGCGGGAAACTTTCCGGTGGACAACGCCAGCGGGTCAGTATTGCCCGGGCGATCCTGAAAAACCCGTCGATCCTGATCCTTGACGAGGCTACCTCAGCACTGGATACCGAATCTGAAAGACTTGTACAGGAAGCACTCGAAAACCTGATGCGTAATCGTACAACCATTGTAATCGCCCATCGTTTATCTACCATCCGGAATGCCGATGAGATCTGTGTAATGCATGAAGGTAAAATTGTAGAACGTGGACGACATGAGCAATTACTGGCCCTCAATGGTTATTATAAAAGGCTATGCGATATGCAAAACTTTTAATCCAGGTTAAATAAATTTTATTTGTATGCCTTTCCCAACCGGTAATAAGATAAAGAATTATATCTCTTTGTGCCTGCTGTGGCTGTTGGTTAGTTGCCAGTTTACGGAAATTAATCCGAACCGGTTTGTAGGATATTATTTTGAAGTCCCGGCCACCGTATGGGAGGAAACCATCCCATTGGGGAATGGCCGCCTGGGGATGATGCCGGACGGAGGAATAGACAAAGAAACTTTTGTACTGAATGAAATCTCCATGTGGTCGGGTAGGAAACAGGATACCGATAATCCCTATTCCTACTGGTACCTGAGCCGTATCCGGCAACTCCTGTTTGAAGGACGGAATGATGAAGCACAAGAACTCATGTACCGCACCTTTATCTGTAAAGGAGCGGGTAGCGGATTAGGTAACGGTGCCGAACTTCCTTATGGTAGCTATCAGTTATTGGGAAACCTGGAAATAAACTATACCTACGATGCTCCGGCCCGGGAGGAAGTTTCCGGTTATCGCCGGGAACTTAACCTGCAGGAAGCAATAGCTTCTGTTTCTTTTAAGAAAGGCACAGTTAATTATACCCGCGAAGCATTTACCTCGTTTGCTGCCGACCTGGGAGTGATCTACCTTACTGCCGACATAGACCGCTCGGTTAATTTTACCCTTACGGTAGAACGCCCGGAACGGTATCAGCTAGAGACTATAGGAAACGACCTGGTTATGGAGGGACAATTAACCAACGGAACAGACGGAGAAGGGATCAGGTATGCCGCCCGTACACGCATCCTGCTACCTAAAGAAGGTTCGTTAACAGTAGAGAACAACGAACTGGTAGTGAAGAACGCATCCGAAGTGATTATCTTACAGGCGATGGCAACCAACTATTTCGGAGAGGATCCCTCTTTGCAAAACCAACAAATACTGGCCGGCGTTGAACGCAAAGATTATAACTCGCTCAGGCGGGAACACATAGCGGCATACCGTGAACTGTTTGGTCGTGTGGAGCTGGACCTGGGCTTCTCTTCCCGGGAACATCAACCCATACCGGAGCGGTTAAAGGCCTTTCAGGCAGATAACAACGACCCGGGCTTAGCCGCCCTCTATTTCCATTTTGGAAGATACTTGTTTATCTCGTCCACCCGCCCGGGCTCACTTCCTCCCAACCTACAGGGATTATGGTGTAATACCGTACATACTCCCTGGAACGGAGATTACCACCTGAATATAAACCTGCAGATGAACCATTGGCCGGCCGAGGTTTGTAACCTCTCGGAACTCCATGAGCCATTAATACAATGGACTAAACAACAGGTGGAGAGTGGCGAAAAAACAGCCAAAGTATTCTATAATGCCAACGGCTGGGTAACCCATGTACTGGGCAATGTATGGGAGTTTACTGCCCCCGGCGAACATCCTTCGTGGGGAGCCACCAATACGTCGGCTGCCTGGTTGTGCCAACACTTGTATATGCATTACCTCTATACATTAGACCGGCATTACCTGGAAGAGATCTATCCCGTAATGAAAGGTGCCGCCCTGTTTTTTGTGGATATGTTAGTAGAAGATCCCCGGAATAAATACCTGGTGACTGCACCCACCACTTCGCCGGAAAATAGCTTTGTATTATCTAACGGAAATGAAGTAAGTATTTGTGCCGGTTCTACCATGGACAATCAGCTACTACGCGAATTATTTACCAACACCATCGAAGCGGCTACCATCCTGCAAACAGATAGTGCCCTGGTAGAGGAACTCCGGTTGAAACGAAGCCGTTTAAAGCCAACGACTATTGGAAAAGATGGACGCATTATGGAGTGGCTTGAACCTTATCAGGAGGCCGAACCTACCCACCGCCATGTATCCCATTTGTATGGACTTTATCCCGGTAACGAAATTTCGGCAGTACAAACTCCCCAACTTGCAGAGGCTGCCCGTAAAACTTTACAGGGGAGGGGAGATCAGAGTACAGGCTGGTCGATGGCATGGAAGATTAATTTCCAGGCTCGTCTCCGCGACGGTGATCATGCCTGGAAGCTGATAAAAGAGTTGCTCCGGCCTTGCGGGCAGACCGGACAACAAATAGCCGAAGGAGGTGGAACCTACCCGAATCTGTTCTGTGCCCACCCTCCTTTCCAGATTGATGGCAATCTGGGCGGATGTGCAGGGATTGCCGAAATGCTAATTCAAAGCCAGGATGGATATGTAGAATATCTTCCTGCTCTACCGGCAGCATGGCCCAACGGGCAGTTCAAAGGATTGAAGGTACGCAGTGGTGGAGAAGTCTCGGCCAAATGGAAGGAGGGTTTACTTACGGAAGCCACCTTGAAGGCCATTGTTCCGCATAGGTTTCGTATCAAGCTGCCGGCCAATTCGGAAAATATTGCTTTGAAGATCAACCATAAACCGGTATCTCTACCTGTGATCGCAGGGATGTTGGAGATTGAATTAAAGGAAGGAGAAGAACTGTTTATTCAATTTTAACCAGTATATTCACACCGTTTAAAAATAATTGTCAGATCAAAATTAACCCTTATGAAGAAAATAGCAAAGTTATCGTGTGCACTGCTTTCTTTGGGAATGCTTGTATCGCCGGAAGCGGATGCATACACAAGAGTTGTTTACCAGGGCCTGGGTACTACCGTTGTGACAGCCCGCTCGATGGACTGGAAAGAAGATATCGGGACAAACCTGTGGATATTCCCGCGCGGAATGGAACGTACCGGCGAGGTAGGGCCTAATTCACTGAAATGGACTGCTACCTATGGAAGTGTGATCGCTTCTGCCTACGATATGTCTACTACCGACGGAATGAATGAAAAAGGTTTGGTAGCCAATTTATTATGGCTGGTTGAATCTAAATACCCGGAGTGGGACCAGACCAAACCCGGCCTTTCTGTGGCTGCCTGGACACAGTATGTACTGGATAACTTTGCAACCGTAGCAGAGGCTGTTGCCGAACTGAAAAAAGAATCTTTTGTCGTGATTATCGATAATATGCCGGGTACCGACCGGATGGCCAACGTCCATCTGTCGCTTTCGGATGTGAGTGGAGATAATGCCATATTTGAGTATGTAGCGGGCAAACTGGTAATCTATCACGACCGCTCTTACCAGGTAATGACCAACTCGCCTACATTCGACGAGCAACTGGCATTGAATAAGTACTAGCAAAGTATCGATGGGTTGAAATTCCTGCCGGGCACCAACCGGGCGGCCGACCGTTTCGTGCGTGCTTCCTACTACATCAATGTTTCCTACTACATCAATGTATTGCCTAAAGTAGCCGATAGCCGTATGGCCGTAGCCAGTGCATTGAGTGTATTGCGCAACACCTCCGTCCCTTTTGGTATCACCACTCCCGACCAGCCCAATATCTCGTCTACCCGTTGGAGAACACTGGCCGATCACGAAAACCTCGTGTACTACTTCGAATCAGCCCTCGACCCCAACCTGATCCGTATCGACCTCAAACAAATCGACTTTTCCGATAAAGCCCCTGTAAAGAAATTAGACCTGGTAAGTGGGACAACCATCTATACCGGGGATGTAACTTCTCTTTTCGAAGAAAAGAAACCCTTTAAATTCCAGGGTTTGTAAGTCAGTCGTGATAGAACTATTTTTGAGTCCTGAAGGGACGACCTATCCTAGCCCAGGGCAACGCCCTGGGTAACAATTGATAACAATCTTTGAGTCCTGTAAGGACTTATGATGTCGTCCTTACAGGACTCAAGAGGCTGAACTTCAATTACCCAGCACTACGTACTGGGCTAGGATAGGTCGTCCCTTCAGGACTTAATGGTTAAAATTAAGAATCCCCGTCTCCGGGCGGAGTACGGGGATCTTTTCACACGGTCTAACTATTTGAGAATTAAAATAAAGTACGAGGGTATTTGCCTTGTTCGATCAACTGGTTGATCTTTTCTACTACCATCGGACGGTCGGAAGCATAGGTTACTCCAAACCATTCGGCCGGTGTATTATATAATTTTACTTTTACCTCGCCGGTTGATACCAGTTCATTGATAT
>JAJPZJ010000050.1 GCA_021204405.1 Tannerellaceae bacterium
ATTCATATGATGTTCAATAAATCAACGGACATTATGCGGATAATCATTTATTATTAAAAGGGTTAAAGAGACAGTCACCATACCCGTAATGGTAAAAATTGGTAAAGCGTTTGGCAATATACCCTCCCTGGTTAACACATTGAAAGTAAACGGAGCAGATGGAATTGTAATGTTTAATCGCTTCTACCAACCGGACATCGATATCAATACCCTCCAGATTGTATCCGGTAATGTATTCAGCCATCATGCCGACCTGGGGGATACCATACGCTGGACTGCGATTGTTTCCGGCAAAATACCCGGCTTAAGTATTGCCTCTTCTACTGGTATACACGACTGGGAGGATGTGATAAAATGTATACTGGCGGGTGCTTCTGCTGTTCAGATGTGCAGTGCTTTATATACACATGGACCCGAAATTATTTCGCAGGTGCTCACTTGTATTGAAGAATGGATGCATCAGGCTAATTATAAATCAATAAAAGAGTTTTGTGGAAAACTGAATTATGCGAACATACATGATCCGGCAACGTATGAACGTTCTCAGTTTATGAAATATTTTTCAAACAGGGACTAAAAGAAAAATATATATTACCGAAAAGGCTGATCTCAGGATCAGCCTTTTTACTTCAATATTCCTCCTACCGTTTTCCTATTTCGCAATAAAATTTCCATTTACCCGTATCCACAACGAATTAGTTCCTGAACCGGTATTGAATACAATATCTCCGTCTGTCCAGGTACCAACCTGTGGAGCCGATGCTGCACGGCAAATTATATTTCTTCCTGAGAACTGAATCGTATTAAGGATTGCCAAACCTGTAAGAAGTGCCCCTGTTTCCCATAGATAACCACATATATCCAGTCCATTATCATACAAACTTATGGTACCACATAAAGGCACATCATATATTTTGTAACTCCTCCGGAAGCACGTTTCAGTCGTATAATACAACAAGCGCCACCGGCATCAAGTCCACTAAACGATACAATAAAACCACTTCCTCCGTTTGTGATACTATGTGTGCCCAGACTTAACATATTAGTTCCTACCAATCTACGGTTTTTATCCCATAATACCTGTGCACGGTAGGTATAAGATCCGGTGGCCTCTTTCCATTTTACCGAACTATTAACAGCATGATATAAACTGGATATAGTCTGAGTTAAGATAACAGAATTATTAGCCGGAACACTGAATGCGGGTAACATTTGTCCACTATTGGATAAAAATAGGAATAATCGTTAAATGCAGACACAGTACCTTGGCTGGTGTTACAAATCATAAGTCCATATTGTGCCTGTCTTATTCCTGAAGCCCTGGTTACCCAATAACGAAAAGATTTATTTATACTAATATTAAGAGCTCCATTCGTCATAATATCATATCTATTGGAATTGTTGGTTAGACCATCTTCATTTTCATAATAAGCAAAACAGTTATTATTTAAAGTCACAACTGTCCGCTCATACCCATCTGATGTTGTTCCGTTTAAAACCAAACAAGGCACTCTTCCTTTTTCAAAATAATTATCAGAAATATCCACCGAACTATTTTCAACCACTAGTTGTGTTGTTGACTGTTCCATATGGTTAGTAAAATACTTGACACCTTTACAGTTTCTCATCAACACTCCGAGATTAAAGATATTATTTGCAATTTTGGCTCCAAAGCAGAGTGTCAGCCTCAAACCACCTGCCATACTAATAATATTCTGGTAAAATGTCACATTTTCAAAAGTAGTAGCATCACCCAGACGTAGATCAAATGCATACAATGGAGTTGCCGTATGCTGCAAATCATTAAAAAACACACAATGGGTTATACTTTTCAGGTCTGCATAGTCATTTGTGGAACCTACAGCCTGAGAAAATCTATCCCACCGGCAATACTTTATATCAAATCCACCGGCAGCCAGTACTCCCTTCAAATTAATAACATTATAATTGTAAAAATAGAGGTCAGATAGTCCGGTATGAAATTCGGGATGGTGCAAAACCCATGTACTGGTATCAGCCGAAACAGTACCAGACGGATTTACATTTATCAATACCATATAGCCCCCTAAAAAGCTCCCGCCCGAAGTAGCATATAAAACAGTACCCTGATATACATAATCATTCTGAGGTGGTTGTGGATCCAATTCAGAAGTCTGATACGGATAGGCTTTTTCACCTTTCAGTATGACACCTGTTTTTAACTGAATCGTTTTTTGTATTTTATATGTTCCTCTAGGAATGAACACCTCACCCGCTCTCTTTATTTCATTTGTGTGATTTTTGAAACCGTATACGTAGTATTCTTTTCTATCTTAGAAGGATCAAATTCTGTAAGTGTAGGGTCGGCCAATGGCATAGGGGTTTGTGTTGTTTCCATAAAGTGATTAGTTTAATAAATTATCCCTCAAAACTATTTTCGAGTATGACAAGATAAGGATTCTTTTTTAATAAACAAGAAAATAAGTTTAATATTCAATTAAACACATCAAAAATGCGATAATAATATAAAATAAACTTTTTACATAACCTAAAATCCAGGATCAATATAAACTTTTTACATAACCTAAAATCCAGGATCAATCCTGTAACAACATTAATATCTGAGGGCCTAAAGTATAAGCCAACTCCTTATATCCTTTCGTATTTGGGTGGGCTGCATTTTCATAATTTCAAATCGATTCAACCCCAGAACCGATTGTCCCCAAAAATATTTTTCCCGAATCTGCTGTCAGATGCCAATTGCTCATATAAAATCACTCTTAAATTATATATACTTTCCTGATAAATCTCTTTTTTCAAACCTTCGTCTGGATATGTTGAAAAAGCTTCGGGATCAACTTTATCCAGGCCTGCTTGATTAATCACAATCTTACATGCCGGAGAATCTTCTAATATACAATCTATTAACTCCACACATTTTTTAACGATCATATTATTTTTCTCTTCCGGGTTCACTTCTTTCCTTAAGGATTCATTTACCCCCAATTGGATAGAAACCAAATCAATATTTGTATTCCATTTACATATCTTCTCGCGATAATTAGTAAAATCGATTTTATTAGTTGATGGGTTCCATAATGGATTAAGCAGATCTCCGGACGGCCTGGAAGTCCATAGCTGGAAAGTGTAACCTCCTCTTCCTTCATGAGCTATTTTATCAGGGCCATTGATAAACCTCGAACCTATAAAGTTTAGCTGGCTACCCACTATTTCCTTAAAAAACTGATTTAAATAATATACATATCCTTCACCTGTTATCAAATCATTTATGGAAGTCCAACTATCTCCCAACATTAAAATAGTTTTTGCATTAACGGATTTCTTGTTATCAACTACTTTTATATAAAAATCTTTTGAGTATAGTAATTTATTTTTCGGGTTATATACCTGCAGATTAAACTTATGAGATCTTACAAACTTTTCATCAAAAAGAATTTTTATACCTTCCGGTTCTATAATGACCTCTTTTCCTATAAAATCTTCATTATCTGCTGATATTACTACTTTTATATCTTTCAGCGTGTTATCAGTTTCATTATCTACGCCCTTTATAATTTCATTAAAGTAAATAATGGCATTTATATGCTGAACCACAATAAAATTATCAGGAAGAGTACAAATTATTTTATTGTCCAAACATGGATCTTGTTCATCACACTTATTCTCACATGCAGAAAAAAATACACCAACAAAACAACAAAGAGAGAATATTCTATAAAGTTTCATATTTATTTCATTTATGCAATGTATAACGGTTATATTCAGCAGATCGTATCTTTCTGATAATTTTTTCATATAAAAATATCTTTAGAATAAGAATTTAAACTCCTGCCAAACTATTTCCTCGTTTCAGCTCTCTGTAGAAGAACATTCATTAGTACTATCTTTGCTTAAGAGATTCTTCCGCATGGAATAAGGAAATGGAGCAGACATTCCAGCGATAAATAGTGGAAACTTATATCACAGAACAGCCTATAAAAAAGCAAAATCAATGAAAAATCAACGGTCAGCAATACAAAACAGAAGGGAATAAATAAAAATTGGTTGTAAAACTGGGTGACAGCTTTACAACCAATCGATTTACAATACCATTTGTTGTTCTACCAGGGCTCGAACCTGGAATTTCAGGACCAGAATCTGACGTGTTACCATTACACCATAGAACAATAAATTTGAAATATTTTCGATTTCGAGTGCAAAGATATATACTTTTTTTTGATCTCCCAAACATTACCCGAAAAAATACAGATTTGAACCTTTCATTCCTGCTACTGTTCTCATTTAAATTAAAGAGGGATTAAATATTTATTATAATAGAAAAGAATTAGTAAAAGTAATTATTGATGACCTACAGGACAAAAAAGGCAAAAATATTGTAACTGTTGATTTAACCCTCTTATCCGGAGCAATCTGCTAATATATGGTTATATGTGAAGGAAATACTCCAACACAGGTATCTGCACTTTCCGATTCGGTATGGGATTTTGTAAAAAAAGAAATAGGAGAAAAACCGTTATCAATCGATGCGAATCCTACTTCTCAGTGGATTGGAATGGACTATGGCACGGTTATTGTACACATATTCGTCCCGGAAGTACAGTCATTCTATAAGCTGGAGAATCTTTGGTCGGATGCTAAAGTTACCAGTACTCCGGATATCGACTGATCCTCCGGTTTAACATCATTCATTATCATTTTATGAAAATGATTATCCGCATAATGTCCGTTGATTTATTGAACATCATATGAATGTTTT
>JAJPZJ010000057.1 GCA_021204405.1 Tannerellaceae bacterium
GACATTATGCGGATAATCATTTAAATTAACTTATTAAAACGTACTGAGATGAAAATATATAGTTGCCTTAGCCGCATTGGCCCTGATAATAAGTAGTTGCGACGACTATCTGGACAAACTGCCTGAAAATAAATACGATACCGAAGAGATCGACTACACAAAAACAGAAAATATGTATCAGACAGTTTCGGGTGTATATGCAAAAATACGCGCGGAAAGAGGTTTTGGCTCATGGTCAGGTTTCGGCCTGATCGCTATCCGCTCGGATGATACGGAAAAGGGTTCTAATCCGACCGACCAGATCGAATACCAGTATTGCAAAGACTTTGAATATTTTAAAATCAAAGAATTCTGGGCGCTGAATGGTACCTGGAAGAACCTTTACTATAGCGTTCAGCTATGTAATAGCAGCCTGGAAGCGCTGGATAATTACAAAGAGCATATCAAAAACGATGCAGATATGACTTTGAATACCCAATACCAGGCAGAAGTCCGTTTTATACGTTCCTACCTCTTATTCTATATTGCCCGCCTGTGGGGAGATGTTCCATTACTTATCAACAATGAAGATGTAATAGAAGGGATAGGAAAAACCCCTTATCCGGAAGTGATGGCTTTTATTGCAACCGAACTCGATTTCTGTGTGGCCAATCTGCCTGCATTACGTCCGAATGAAATGCCCTATAAAGGACAGGTTACCCGCTATACTGCCCAGGCATTAAAAGCGAAAGCAGAAGCCGACCTCAACAACTGGGAGGCTGTACTGGCAGCTACAAACGATGTGATAAACAGTGGCCGGTTCTCACTTTATCCCGACTTCTACCAATATTTCAAGAAACCCGGACGACTGGCCGACGAAACCCTGTTTGAACTTCAACTTTCCGACTTCAATTCGGCTACAGCCGAAGCCGTAAACTCAGATAACTGGTTTGCCTTCCAGGGGCCGAGGAGTACCATCTGCGGCAAAAAACCGATCAGTAGCGGCTGGGGATTTATGATACCTTCCGAATCGATTATCCAGCTATTCAAAGACCGTGGTGAAACAGTACGGTATGAAACTACCTTCCTCTTTACCAATTCGATTACCCAGGATGGCGATACCATCGAAGCCGGACAAGCCGGCGACCCAGTTGTATATAACGGAAAAGCCTATTTGCCTAGCGAACAGTTAATAGACGGCCGTACCGATTACGGAATGGGCAACAATATCCGTATGCTACGGTATGCCGATGTATTATTACTCAATGCAGAAGCCAGAGTACGGTTAGGACAGAATGGAGATGCGCCGCTTAATGAAGTACGCGAACGTGCCCAGATGCCACCGCTTACCAATGTAACCCTTGAACAGGTACTGGAAGAGAGGCAGGTAGAGTTTGCATGCGAATGGGGCGAACGGTATTTCGACCTGCTCCGTACCGACCGGGCCACAGCCGTATTACCTAACTTCGTCAAAGGTGAGAGTGAATACTACCCAATCCCGCAATCGCAGGTAGATATGAATCCCCTGTTAAAAGAATAATTTACCCAACGGGCAATTAACAATAAATCCATTATAGTACACCTATATAGGTCTTTTTAAACTGAGAACCGTTAATTGCCCGTTCTCACTTCTCCAAAAGAATAAATTACCATGAATAAACTGCTGATCACCCTATTTATTTTCCTTCTTCCTGCTGTTTTGCCGGCAGAAGAAACACCTTATGATCATATATTTTTTGATAATGCCCGTATGACGGGTGCCTGGTTCTATAGTGAGGCTACCTATACCTCACCCAGCTACCTGCAAACCAGTCAGAATAAACTACCAGTAACAGATGCCCATGCCTTTACTCCTTCCACCTCTATTTTGCTGAACTATATCTCAGCAACCGGAGGAAACTGGTCGGCAACACTTCTATACCCCGATTGGCGTGGAAAAGACTTCATTAAAGAAGCCAACTCACTCGATTTCCGTTTGCTGCTAACCTCCAATACCCTACCGGCAGAACTACCACTTATCGCTATTGCAACCCAAAACCAACAAAGTGTCTCACAATATATTCCCTTACAGGAATTCGTGAAAAATACACCTACTAACGAATGGATCTATATCACTATTCCACTCGGCCGCTTTACCCATATAGCATACACCCACACCAAAGAAATTAAGCAGCTTCTTTTCAAACAGGCTGGTAACGACGGAAAAGAACACATACTATATATCGACCAGGTAGAATTAGCACCCTCCCAGGAACAACAACCCGGTAGGGTAACAACACCTGCTATTCAGGCACAGGCATACGAACGCCACGTAGATATTACCTGGAATACTAACGGTCTTAATAGGTTTAAATATATAAAGGTATACAGAGGTACTTCACAGGGAGACTTCCTGCCGGTAGGTATACAAAACCCGTTAATGGGACGCTATACCGATTTTACAGGAGAAACCGGTAAGACCTATCAATACAAAGTAACGCTCCTGAATCAGGATTACAATGAGACAGCACCCTCCGGGGCAGTATCAGCCACCACGTTTGCCATGACCGACGAGCAATTGCTCGACATGGTGCAGGAAGCCCATTTCCGTTACTATTGGGAAGGAGCAGAACCTGTAAGCGGGCTGGCACGCGAAAATATCCCCGGCCGGCAGGATATGATCGCTACCGGGGCATCCGGTTTCGGGCTGATGGCCATTGTCACAGCCATAGACCGTGGCTTTATTACCCGCGAAGAAGGTGTTGAACGCTTCCTTACCATTACTTCGTTTCTGGAGAAAGCCGATTCTTTCCACGGAGCCGTATCCCATTTTATGGATGGACCCACAGGTAAAACGGTTCCTTTCTTCGGCCCGAAAGATAACGGAGCCGATCTGGTGGAAACCTCCTTCCTCTACCAGGGACTACTGGTGGCCCATCAGTATTTTAACAAAGATACGGAAGAAGAACAGCAAATACGTCATTGGATCAACACCCTATAGCAACAGGTAGAATGGGACTGGTTCAAGCAATTTGCAGATAGCCCTTACCTGTGCTGGCACTGGTCGCCCGACCAGGCATGGGTGATTAACCATAAACTAATCAGCTGGAATGAAACAATGATCACCTATCTGCTGGCTATCATGTCGCCCACACATGCGATTGCCCCCGGAATGTATTATACCGGCTGGGCGAGCCAGGAACCTTACGCACAGGAATACCGGGCCGGCTGGGGTAAAACCACCGAAGGATCTATGTATACCAATGGCAATACCTATTACGGAGAAAAGCTGGAGGTAGGTGTATCCAACGGAGGCCCCCTGTTCTTTATCCACTATTCCTGTATGGGATTAAACCCCCATCAGTTTACCGATAAATATACCAACTACTTCGTGAATAACCAGCAGATGGCAAAGATCAACCTGCGTTATTGTATTGAAAACCCCGGCGGCTACCAGGGTTATGGCCCGGATTGCTGGGGGCTCACCGCAAGCGATTTCGGATGGAGTTACCAGGCTGCCGAACCGGTGTTACGGATGGATAACGGAACCATTGCACCTATCGGTGCCCTGGCCTCTTTTCCCTATACCCCGGAAGCCTCTATGGCCGCACTGAAAAACTACTACCGCAACTATGGACATATCCTATGGGGGGATATGGCTTCCGCGATGCCATGAACCTGACAAATAACTGGTGCTCGCCGATCTTTATGGGGCTTAACCAGGCTCCCATAACCGTAATGATCGAAAACTATCGCAGCGGACTGATCTGGAATCTTTTTATGAGTCATCCGGATGTACGGGCCGAAATAAAAAAGTAGAATCTATTAGCAGGTAATCCTATGAAAACATCCTATTATTTCTTATTGGTATCTATTTTGTTGCTGGGTACTTTCCCCACCGGGTATATCTTTGCGCAGGATAATAGCGGCGACTCGGTGGTCGTAGTCAAAGGACAGGTAAGCGACTATTACATCTCTGTTTCTAACCCCCGTATCATTGAAGGAGTGGTATACGGGCCGGATGGAAAACCGTTGGAAGGTGCTACGGTGATGTTTAAAGCCAGCCCTGTCCACTTTACCACAGATGCACAAGGACGCTACAGGATAAGTGCCAGCCGGTACGACTCCCAACTATTTGTATATTACCCCGGTATGCAATATGTATATCACCCTTTTACCCCCGACGATACAACGATCAATATCCATATGCAGCCCGATCCGCGGCATGTCCGTATAAAACCTGTTCAAGAGGCTACCCGTTGGTTTGATCCCTGGAACGACTAGCCGGCTACCTATTGCAATCCTACCAATCTTAGCTATACCTTCCGGGCCAACCTGCCCGAACTGGTAAAGAACGGCTCTTTCCGCTCAACAGCCGACCCGATGGTCGTGATGTATAAAGACGAATACTTCCTGTTCTCAACCAACCAGGCAGGATTCTATTATTCAAAAGACCTCAGTACCTGGGAGTTTGTCTTTGCAGGTTTCCAGCGCTATCCCGAAGACGACGACCTGTGCGCCCCGGCCGCCTTTGTCAGTGGTGATACCCTGTTCTATACAGGCTCTACCTATGCCGGGCTTCCTATCTGGTACAGTACCGATCCTAAAAGCGGACGCTTCAAACGATATGTAGAACAGACAGCACTGCCTACCTGGGACCCGGCTTTTCTGCCCGACGACGACGGCCGCCTCTATGCTTACTATGGCTCCAGTAATGAATATGCCCTGAAAGGAGTTGAAATAGACTGCTGCGACTTCCACCCCATTGGAGAGATATACGAACTGATGATGCTCCACCCCGAAGAACATGGCTGGGAACACTTTGGGATGAATAACGACGACGACACAACATTAGCTCCCTTTACCGAAGGCGCTTTTGTAACCAAACACAACGGAAAATATTATTTTCAATATGGCGCTCCCGGAACCGAATTCAAGGTATATGCCGACGGTGTATACGTGTCAGGCCATCTGCTGGGCCCCTATACCTATCAGCAACATAACCCTATGTGCTACAAACCCGGCGGATACGTGCAGGGAGCCGGCCACGGCGGAACCTTTACCGATGCCTATGGCAACTACTGGCATGTAGCTACCTGTATGCTCTCCCTTAAATATAAGTTCGAGCGGCGTATCGGCCTTTATCCTACTGCTTTCGATGCCGAC
Organism: Tannerellaceae bacterium; assembly: GCA_021204405.1. Taxonomy (GTDB): domain Bacteria; phylum Bacteroidota; class Bacteroidia; order Bacteroidales; family Tannerellaceae; genus JAJPZJ01. The sequence continues at coordinate 5,125 of JAJPZJ010000057.1, forward strand.
GAGATCATGTACTCGACCACCGCATTCGGCGACTATCCTACCTATACCCCCAAAGGAAAAATAGATAATATTGAAAATACCTTTACCGGCTGGATGTTGCTCTCGTATAATAAACCGGTAACAGTCTCCTCTACCGATAGCGTTTACGTTGTTTCGAACGCTGTAGACGAAAGTATGCGTACCTACTGGGCGGCTGCTACCAGCGATCCCGGCGAATGGTTACAGGTAGATTTAGGTGATGTGCAGGAAGTCCGTGGCATCCAGGTAAATTACTACGACCATAAAGCCGTACAACATAACCGCGCCAGCGACCTCTACCACCAGTACCAGCTATTCCATTCTACCGATGGGCATACATGGGAACTGGTAGTCGATAAAAGCGATAACGATAAAGACATTCCCCACGATTATGTGGAACTACGCGAACCCCTCCCTACCCGTTATCTCCGGATTGTGAACGAACATATGGCTGCCGGCAATTTTGCCCTGTCCGGCTTCCGGGTATTTGGTAAAGCCTCCGGAGAAAGACCTGCCGCTGTCAATCAATTCAGGGTAAACCGTTCCAAAGAAGATCCCCGCAATGCAATAATCAGTTGGGAACCGGTAGAAAACACCTATGGTTATATTATTTACTATGGAGTTGCTCCCGGTAAATTATACAACTCAATTACTGTATTAGATGCAACCAGCTACGACTTCCGGGGACTCGACCGCGATACAACTTACTATTTTGCCATTGAAGCCATAGGAGCTACAGGCCGTTCACTGATAACTAAAACGATCAAACAATAAAAACCGATGAAGCATATTCTAAAGACCAACTATTGGATAGTAGCAGATTTATTACTGATAGTCTTCCTGCTGTCTTCCTGCCAGGCCACCGGGAAAAGCCAGCTGGCCGGTACGGAAAACACTGCTGAACGAAAACTGGAATTCCGGACAAACGACGAATTCCTCGATTACATTCAACGTGTCCATATTAATTATATGTGGGAGGGAGCCGAACCTACTTCCGGCCTGGCCTGCGAACGCCTGCATGTAGACGGTATCTATCCCGAAGACGATGCGGATGTAATCACAACCGGAGGAAGCGGCTTTGGCATTGCCGGCCTGCTGGTAGGTATAGACCGGGGCTTTATCAGCCGTACCGAAGGAGTAGAACGTTTCCATAAAATAACAGATTACCTGGCACAGGCCGATCGCTTCCATGACATGTGGCCCCATTGGTTACACGGCCCGACCGGTAAAGTAAAACCTTTCAGCCGGAAAGATAATGGGGGCGACCTGGTGGAAAGTGCTTTCCTGATGCAGGGGCTCCTGTGCGTACGCCAATACTTCCGTGAAGGCAACCAACGGGAAAAAGAACTGGCTGCTAAAATTGATACTTTATGGCGCGGAATGGAATGGAACTGGTACCAGAACGGACAGGATGTGATCTACTGGCATTGGAGTCCTGAATATGCCTGGGAAATGAACTTTCCGCTCGAAGGATACAACGAATACCTGATCGCTTATATCCTGGCTGCTGCATCCCCTACCTATCCGGTACCTGCCTCTGCCTACCATAACGGTTGGGCGAGGGGAGAAGCCATCACCACAGATGCCGTTGCCTACAATCTCCCGTTACTACTCAAACATAATTTGCGGAACAATTTGGCGGTCCTCTCTTCTGGGCCCATTACTCTTATATCGGACTCGACCCGCGGGGACTTACCGACCGGTATGCCGGCTACTGGCAGGCGAACCGTAACCATGCCCTGATCAATTACCGGTATTGTGTGGATAATCCCCATGCATATAAAGGATATGGCAGCAATTGCTGGGGGCTTACCGCCAGCTATTCACCCGAATGATACAGTGCACACCACCCGGTAGTGAACGACCTCGGGGTGATTACACCCACGGCCGCATTAAGCAGTTACCCCTATACACCCGAAGAATCCGCAAATGCGTTGAAACATTTTTATTTTGACCTGGGCGACCGGATCTGGGGGCCTTATGGCTTTTATGATGCTTTCAGTATAGAAGGCGAATGGTATCCGCACCGCTACCTGGCAATCGACCAGTGTACGATCGCACCCATGATCGAAAATTACCGTACCGGCCTGCTATGGGATCTCTTTATGAGTTGCCCGGAAATACAGGAAGGATTACAAAAACTGGGATTTACAATAAATAGATAGTTTAAACATGAAGAACACGAAACAATGGATCGCTGGTATAGCCTGTATGGCTCTGCTGGCAAATGGCGCAGAGGTTGCTGCCCGCGAATGGAAAAGTTTTAGTGGTGATCCGGTGATCGAACGCCGGGTCGATTCAGTGCTCCGGTTAATGACACTGGAAGAGAAGATCGGGCAAATGGCTCAATACTCCTGTAACTGGGATATTACCGGCCCGGTGATGACCGACGATTTTGAACCCTACCTCAAAAAAGGACTGGTAGGAAGTATTTTTAACGCTTATACCGTGGAAGGTGTGCGTAAGCTGCAGGAGATGGCGCTGGCAGAAAGCCGGCTGAAAATTCCTGTCCTCTTCGGCTATGACGTAGTCCACGGTTTCCGTACCATCTTCCCTATGCCCCTGGCCGAATCATGCTCGTGGGACCTGGAACGGATGCGGAAAAGTGCGGAAATAGCAGCGGCCGAAGCCAGTGCCGAAGGGATCCACTGGACGTTTGCCCCGATGGTGGATATAGGCCGCGATGCCCGCTGGGGATGCGTGATGGAAGGTGCCGGCGAAGACCCCTACCTGGGTAGTGAAATAGCCAAAGTACGTGTACAAGGTTTTCAGGGAGGTGGCGACTGGCGGTCGCTTAACGAGTTGCATACCGTACTGGCTTGCTGTAAACACTTTGCTGCCTATGGAGCCGCTGAAGCCGGATGCGATTACAACCCTGCCGAACTCTCTGTGAATACCCTGATGAATTACTATATGCCTCCTTACCTGGCCTCCTATGAAGCCGGAGTAGCTACTTTTATGGCCTCATTCAATGATATTAATGCTGTTCCGAGTACATCCAATAAGTGATTAATGACTGACCTGTTACGGGATCAATGGGGCTTCCGTGGTTTTGTGGTAACCGACTACACCGGTATTAACGAACTCGTACCCCATGGTGTGGCAAAAGATGAAAAAGAGGCCAGCGAACTGGCTGCCAATGCCGGGATAGATATGGATATGACCGGTGCTGTTTTCAGTAAATACCTGCTACAATCCGTACAGGAAGGCAAAGTGGCGGAAGAAACCATTAACAATGCCGCCCGAAGTATCCTGGAAATGAAATTTATCCTCGGCCTTTTCGACGATCCGTACCGTTACCTGAGCGAAGAGCGCGAGAAAAACACCATCATGCGCCCTGACTTCCTGCAGGAAGCCCGCGAATCGGCTGCCCGTTCGATCGTATTACTAAAGAATAATAATAACTTCTTTCCACTCGCTAAAAACCAATCGGTTACCGTAGCCCTGATCGGCCCTATGGTAAAAGATAAAATCAATCAAAACGGCGAATGGGCCGGTAAAGGCGACCGCGAACAAAGCATCTCCCTGTTTGAAGGCTTAACGGAGAAATATAAAGGTACCGGCGTACGCTTCCTATATGCAACAGGTTGTGACTTACTGACGGATGACCGTACCGGTTTCGATGAAGCCATCCGGGTTGCCAGCCAGGCGGATCTGGTTATCGCCGCCATGGGAGAAGACTTTAATTACAGTGGCGAAGCTGCCAGCCGCACCAACATTCAATTGCCGGGTGCACAGCAGCAGCTCCTGAAAGAGCTGAAGGAAACCGGTAAACCCATCGGCCTGGTACTAATGAATGGCCGCCCGCTCGACCTTTCGTGGGAAGATGAAAATATAGATGCCATTATGGAAGCATGGTACCTCAGAACCATGGCCGGTCATGGGCTTGCCGATGTAATAGCAGGCGACTATAACCCCTCTGCACGCCTCACAATGTCATTCCCGCGCACCGTAGGACAGATCCCCATCTATTATAACCATAAAAACACAGGCCGCCCGCTACCTCCGGAAGATCCGCAGATGGATTATAAATCATCCTACCTGGATGTTCCTAACTCTCCTCTTTATCCCTTTGGGTATGGTTTAAGCTATACCACATTTGACATCAGCAACCTCCGCCTGGATAAAACCGCCTTTAGCACCGGAGAAACCATCACCGTAACAGCCGATGTTACGAATACCGGCAGCACAGACGGTGAGCTGGTAGTTCAACTCTATATCCGCGACCTCGTAGCCAGCGTGACCCGCCCGGTGAAAGAACTGAAAGGTTTTGACAAAATAACACATTGAAAGCCGGCGAAACCCGCCCGGTCTCTTTCACAATCAACGAAGAAACCCTGGCCTTTTACGGTATCGACCTGACGAAGAAAGCCGAACCCGGCGATTTCCACGTATGGGTATCCCAACATTCGGCCGACGAAGCCAATCAGGCCACATTTACCTATAATTAAATTATCCCGAAAAGGAATAATTCGTTGAAGGCGCTGTTCCAAAAGGCAGTTTTTAAATAAAAAAGAAATAGGAACACGGAGACACAGAGACACAGAGGCTTTATATTCAAATAATTAAAAACCTCCGTGTCTCTGTGTTGAATATTATATTTTGTGACTTTTGTGACAGTCTCTTCAACGGGAAATATACTTAATTACAGGAGGTATATCCCCAGCGGGAATTCTCTTGGGAAAAACTCTCTGGTTCGTGCTTAGTGTATGGGGAAAATGAATTACTTTTGAAAAGCATTGCAACCGTGCAGGGGTATTACTTTGCGATCGAGGCTTTTAACGGCAATGGTGTTTTCACCCTGGCAAAAATTGTTAAAGTTCCCTGATCAGGTACTACTGCATATATGACCGGAAACTTATATTATAATATTATACCGATGAAAACACGTGTACATTTTACGCTGATCTGTTCCCTCCTTATTGCATTCCAGGCATTGGCAGGCGACAAAGTAAGCTTCCTGAAAAAACAGTTTACAACCAGCGACGGATACCAGTTAAACTATCGCGTCCTCTATCCGCTCAATTACAGTCCCGGACAAAAATATCCGCTGGTTCTCTTCCTCCATGGTTCAGGAGAACGAGGCAATGATAACGAAAAACAACTGGTACATGGTGGCGACCTGTTATCCTCGTATGAAACCCAAAGTAACTATCCGGCCATTATTATCGTACCTCAATGCCCGGAAGAACAATCGTGGCTGAACTATGAGCGCAACCATGCTTCCGGTACCCGGCACTATCCTGCCAATGCCCCGGTTGCAAAACCACTTGCCGCTGTAAAGGAACTGGTAGACAGCTATGTGGCCAAAGGTATAGTCGACGCCAAACAAATGCATATCATGGGTCTCTCCATGGGTGGGATGGGTACCTTCGACCTGGTGATGCGTTACCCCGATCTGTTTGTTACCGCTACCCCTATATGTGGTGGAGTAAGCCTGGAACGTGCCGCCCGGTATAAAGTAAAAACCCGGTTCCGCCTGTTCCACGGAGCCGACGATAGCGTTGTCCCTGCCCAATTCTCTCGCGATGCCTGCGAAGCATTGCAGCAGGCCGGTGTGACCGTAACCTATAAAGAATATCCCGCAGTAGAGCATGATAGCTGGCATAATGCCTTTGCAGAGCCCGATTATATGAGCTGGATGCTGGAGAAAAGTTTCTGAGCATACGGTCATATTTTACCTGATAAGTAGTAGGTATCCGGATGGGTATCTGCTATTATTATATATATAGGTATAATAATCTTCCTTGCTCAGTAATATAATGGGCTGACATGCAATATTTTTTGTTGACTTCGGTTGTTTTTTTACGTTCCACGATCGTGGAACGTAAAAAAACAACCGAAGTCAACAAAAAATATAACCGAGGCCGGCAGGAAATAGTAACGAGAAGGGAAAGTTTTGTAAATAGGGTAGGATCATCTTGTACGGTAAGTTCACCAGTTCCCGCGCAGGCGGGGATCGCATGAAAACCGTCCGTTCTTTTGCGGTCCCCGCCTGCGCGGGAACTGGGTCTTTTTTCCTTATTTTTTAATAGGGAACGGAGTGATAGATGATAGATCGGAGTGACAGATAAAAAAGCATCTATCACCTTTCATCTTTTTGTTTAACAGGTAGTTAAGATGAAAAGTGATAGATGATGGATGTTTTTGAAAAATTACAGGGAATTTGTCGGTTCCATTACCACTTCAATGAAGTTGCCTTGTTGCAGGAAATCCTGTACAAACTTTTGTATCTTCTTCGGGGTGGCTGCTTTTACGGTTGCCTGATAGTTGGTATAGTTATCGATATGCCTGAAATAATAGGTATCCAGGATATTCAGCCAGTAACTATTCTCCTGCGTTTGTTCCTCATGGCGTTTGAGCATATTCTCCTGGGTTTTCAGGAAATCTTCCGGTTGGGGACCTTCTGTGGCTATACGTTGCAACTCGGTTTGTACAATGCGGTTCATCTCTTCCCGCTTGCCGGGGTCGGTATCGAAAAAGGCCTGTACAAAGGTTTGGCCCTGGGGGAAAACCGAAATGCGTGCCGAGGTTTGTACGCCATAGGTGGCACTCTCTTCCTTACGTACCTTTTCCATATATACCAGGTCGAGGATCTGTTTGAGCATATTGATGGTAACCAGGTTTTCTAGGTTATACTCCATATAGCCGGAATAGAAATTGGAAACCGTTGCTTTCGGAGTTTCCAGTGGACGGGTAAAGCGGTTGATATATTCGCCCGTGCGGATGGTTGGGATAACCGAAGGGTCGGCTTGCTCTACCCGGTGTAAGGAAGGCAGGCTGGCCAGGTACTGTTCGATATAGGGAAGGATGGTTTCCATATCGATATTACCTACAAACGTGAAGATAAAATCGGAAGCATCGGCAAACCGTTCCCGGTACATCTCCATGATATGTGGATAACTGATCTCGTCGAAATCTGCGATCTGCAATCTCAAGGCCCGTTCATTTCCATTGTACAGTGCCTGGTTGATCGAGTCGCTGAAGGCTACCATCGGATTGAGGGACAGGTTTTGTAGTTGGGCGATCAGCCGGTTTTCAAACGAAAGGAAAGCCTCTTCGTCTGTGCGGTTATTTGTAAAATAGAGGTAAACCAGTTCGAATAGGGTCTGTAGGTCGGCAGGTGTGGCGTAGCCGTTCATACTCTCGTTGTCGAGCCCAACAGAAGGCGAGCAGGCTACCTTTTTACCAGCCAGTATTTTACCCAGGTCGATCGACGAGAAATTGCCTACTCCTCCGAGGGTGATCGCATCGTTAAATATTTTCAGGTTTTTAATATCCTTATCGCCAAACACAGTAGTGCCTCCGGGACTGGTGGCAGTCATCAGGATCTCATCGTTTTTAAACTCCGTATGTTTCAGGATGACACGGACTCCGTTGCTAAGGGTCAGTACCGTATTGCCGAAAAGCGGTTCCACTTCGTTACTTACGATCCTGCCGGGAGTGGGTAGTTCGTTTAATAAGGGTTCGTCCGGCAGGAACTCCTCGTAAGGAGTTACCGGCAGCTCACGGGCACGCAGGAAGCTCGCCAGTAATTCTTCTTCGGTAGGATAGGAGAGACCCTCTTTTTCGGGGCCTGTTAAGCCAATCACGATGTTTTCATCGCCTATGATATCCCGGATGTATTCGTTTACCTGTTCTACAGTGATAGCCGGGGCGATCTGGTTGATCAGTTCATACTCCATGGCGATGCCGGGGATATACCCTCCGTCGGTGAAATGGTTTACATATTCTTCCGTATAGCTACTGTTGCGTTGCTGGTCCTGTTCGTTGTACAATGACTCATACTCTTTCAAGATATTGATCCGGGCCCGTTCGTATTCACCGGCGGTAAACCCAAACCGGCGTACGCGTTCTGTTTCGGTAACCAGGGCGGTCATGGCTGTTTCGATCTCCTCGTCCATTACCAGGGCGGCGGTAGTCCAGGCCTCTTTGGTTTTGGAAACCATGAAATTGCCATCCGACGTATGGGCAAAGATAAAAGGCGGGTTGGCGTCGAGCAGCAATTCGCTCAGGCGCTCGTTCATCATGGTAGAACTGACACTTTGCATATAATCCATAACCATTCCTACGGGGCTTGCAAAGAGCTCGCGGGGCAGTTTGTCGTGCTTATAGAAAATCGAGAGGATCATATTGGAGCTTTCTTTGTCGGTAACAATGGAAACCAGGGGTTCGCAGTTGTCGGGTACGGGAAAATCTATCCGCGGAGCCGGGTCAACAGGGGCGGGGATGCCGGTAAACATTGCTTTTACTTTTTCTTCTACGGCATCCGCATCAATATCTCCTACGATAATGATCGCCTGCAGGTCGGGGCGGTACCATTTGCGGTAATAGGCCCGTAGCTCTTCCGGTTTAAAATGATCGATCACGTCAATTGTACCAATGGGCAGGCGGTGGGCATACCGGCTTCCGGGAAACATTTTCGGAAGTTGTTGTTCCCATAGCCGTGCCTGTGCATCCTGCCGGGTACGCCATTCTTCGCGGATCACACCGCGTTCCTTCTCGATAGCCGAGTCGGCCAGGGTAAGGAAGCCCGACCAGTCGTGCAGGATCAGCAGGCAGGAGTCGATAATCCCTTCGCGGGTAACCGGTGCATTCATGATCATATATACGGTTTCGTCGAAACTGGTATAGGCATTCAGGTTTTCGCCTCCGCGCATACCGATACTTTCTGTAAACCGGTCGATGCTGTTACCGGGAAAATGGGTGGTGCCGTTGAAGGCCATATGTTCCAGGAAGTGGGCCAGTCCGCGCTGGTTCTCTTCCTCCTGCATCGAGCCTACGTTCTGGGCGATATAGAAATCGGCGCGTTCTTTGGGTAATTCATTGTGCCGTATGTAATACGTTAATCCGTTGGGTAGTTGTCCGTATCTTACTTGTGGGTCAATGGGTAGGGGGGGGGTAGCCTCCTGCTGGGCGGTAATCAATTGTGTGGAAGCCATGAGGCAACACAACAGGAAAAATGGATACAAATGTCGTTTTATCATCTTATGGTTTTATTTTCAGCAAATCTACTGAGAACAATTCATCAGCCGACCTGAAAGTGTTTTGATAATTTACAGAATGTTTTAAATGGTTATTTTGCCGGCAGGCAGTAACCTTTCTGTATGCAAAACAATTTCAGGCCGGATCGGTGAGGGTCAGTAATCTTATTTTTATTTATCGATCTTTAATTTTGTTTTAATAGCGGCCGGGATGGCATCTTTATGTACCAGTATATAGATGGTTTTGGCCCGTACGTAGCTTTCCGACATATTCAGGTAGCCACCGTATTCATTCCGTTCGGTACCCCATGAGTTTTTAGTTATGTAGTAGGTTATACCGTGCTGGTCTTTCGCGATACCGGTGAGGTGCATCAGGTGGTCGTCGGTCGTTACAAACGATTCGAAACCGGCCTAGCGTATTGCAGGGGTCACCTCTATTTCGGGGTAGGGGCGTTCGAATTTATATACCTCTTCCAGCCGTTCGTTTTCGTCCATCTTTTCGAAGCGGGCCCGGTCGGTCGTAGCGTAATCTTCTACTTTTTAACATTCGGGTTGATGGCAACGCCGTTTTTAAAGGAGAATCCTTTTTCACTTACATCGCCGTCCCAGCATACGGTATGCCCGTTGTTGAGGGCATAGTCGATCATCTGCATCAGTTCGTCAAGCGGCAGGTTATACATGAGCTGGTTTTCCCAGTTGTCGGGCACTTCTACGTTGAAGCGGGTATAGTAGGGATGGTGGGTGAAGCTGGTCAGTTCAATGTAATCATCCATATCCAGTTCGAGGGAGGCGGCAAAGCTCAGGGGCGTATACTCTTTGCCTTCGTAGGTAAAGCGCTCCGGCAGTTTGCCCAGATAGGTATCAAACAGGTTATTGACCAGTTGATCATATTCCGGGCTCCGGTGTTTCAGTTCTACAGCCACGTCGGCAATGGCTTTAAGGTATTTCACCAGTTCCCGGTGGTTGTGGCGGTCGGAGTCATAATTGATTCCGGTGTAGACCTCTTCGGGTACGATGCCTACCTGGAGGAAGGCATTTTTAAAGGTGTGCGACAGGCTTCCCTGGCTGATATTTCCTTTTCCCCGGCGCAGGTAGTTGTCCTGTAGCTGGTTCATATATTTCTGCCTGACAATAAACATTTCAGACAGGTCGTAGGTGCCTTTTCCTTTACGCAGCAGTTCCGATTCCATAAAGGAGACAGTGGCAAAGCACCAGCAGGTACCGGTGGAAGCCTGGTTTTTTACCGGGGTGGCCGGACTCCTTACTACTTCTGTAAATTGATAACCTTGTGCCGGCAGTGCCAGTACCAGACAAGCTGCGAGGCAGGATAAAATATATTTTCTCATATGCTATAATTGTTTATGCGTTTAAAAACCGCGGGCGAACATTTTCCAGAAGGTATCTCCTAATTCTTTCCAGCGTAACAGGGTAGCACCTGTAAAGTCGGCTGTGTAACCGGTCAGGTAAGCCCGGGCGGCCTCTTCGCCTTTGGTAGCGGCAATCTCCCGGTATCTTTTTTCGACAAAAGGCAGTTCTATTTGTCCCTTTTCTTCAAAATGGTCGAATGCTTCGTTCATCAGGTCGCGGGTAAGTCCCCAGCGTACCGTAGCCAGCTTGTTGGCGCGGCGGAAGGTCTAGATAGTAGCATCTTCGCGGTACCGGTGCTGTCCGCAGATATTGAAAGAGGCAGGCAGGCCGGTAGTTCCGGTAAAGATGGGGATATGGGGACTTTGGCCGGGATTGTCGAACGACATCCAGGTGACTCCACCAATGGCATCGGGCAGCCAGTCGCGCAGTTGTACTACAAAGGAGTAGGAGCACTGGGGGACGGATACCAGCCGGTACCGTTCAACGGTATTTTCCTTCACGCCGTTCAGCATGTGCACCATGTCCATTACCATCCAGGGATTGGCGGCAGGGCTAATGATGGTATCATACGCTTCGCTATCCTTTTGTTTGATGGCTACTTTGAGGTTTTGTGTCATATCCCATTGTGTACCTTCATAGGTTTGGCGCAATAAGGCAGCTACATCGGTTACACTTACCGGTTTTTCAGGCTTTACTGTAAAAGGCAGCTCGGCAGCATCGTAAGATAAATGGAGGGAAGGAGCCAGGTAATTCAGTATAAAGAATTCCCGGATATTGAATGCTTTTTCGCCTCCGCCATAGGCTTTCCAGAAGCAGAAAGGCTCTTTTCCATCCCAGTGGCCGAGGTTACGGGCTACATCGAATACATTGTCGGAGGCCATGTAATTCTCTTTATCTTTTATATTGATGGAGGAGATGCGGGGAATGTTGGCCGATACGCCTACATGGTCGTCGGGTATCCGTACGGCAGTCCATACGCCCCCTATGTTGTTGGGACCTTCGCCGAAGATCTCAAAATGCCATACCTCCTTTGAGTCGGCAAAGGTAAGGCATTCGCCGGAGTCGGCATAGCCGTAGATTTTAACCAGTTCGCCGATCAGCGCAATGGCCTGGCGGGCGGTAGTACAGCGTTCGAGCACGATGCGTTGCAATTCTTCGATCATAAACATACCCTTGCGGCTAACCAGCTCTTTCCGCCCGGTAATGGTGGTTTCGCCAATGGCCAGTTGTTTTTCATTCAGGCAGGGATAAGCGGTGTTGAGGAACTGGTATGTTGAACGGACCTGTGGGATCGTTCCATTTAGTTTGACGTTGGTCTGGTCGCCGGTAAATTCGGTATGCATCAGGCCATCGTAAATACCGGTTACGGTATCGCAGTCGTAGGTTTTAGCCGGTACAATGTTCATCCAGGTACGGTAATTACCGTCGCAGGTATGGCTGGTAATGACAGACCCGTCGGCCGAAGCCTTTTTCCCAACCATGATACTGGTACAGCTTTCGGGGTCGTTGATGGGTTCGGCGTACTCGATCTGCTGGCTGTATGCCTGCAGGTAGCAGCATACGGTGGCGAGTAAAAAAGTCAGTTTTTTCATATGATATGTGTTTTAATCCGTTTTGCAGGGTTGATGGATGTCGGTACCTGTTATTACCGGGTGTTAAAGATACGAAGAGTTTTAGAAAGATTTGGTGTATTGTTTCGGCTTCATCCCAATATGTTCATGAAATACTCTTGAAAAATGGCTTAGGTTGGTAAACCCCATTTGATAACCTACTTCTGAGACAGATAATTTTTCTTCCTTTAATAAACGGGCTGCTTCCTGCATGCGGAAATGCTGGTAGTAACTGAAAATACTGTCGCCAAAAACCTGCCTGAACAGGCGTTTGAGTTTAGACGGGCTCATATGGGCGTAAGCAGCCAGTTCCCGGATGGCCGGAGGGGTTTTGATATGGGTAAGCAGCTGCTCTTTGACTTTGTAAATAGTCTGTATGTCGTGGTTGTTGAGCGGATACAAGCGCTGTTCGTCACGCTTTTCCAATTCCATTAGTAACCGGCCAATCAATTCTTCCGATTTAACACGCAGGAAAAAGAAACGGAACGGTTCATCAACTTTTTCCGTCAGCATTTCATCAATAATTTTTTGTACCGAAGGATAGATTACCTGTTCGAACAGGAGCGGTTGTGCATTTTGCAACAGGCTTTGTAATACGGGTGATTTCCCCGGAAAATCAAATAGCCTGTTTAAATAGCCGGCATCAATTTCGATATTGATAGTGGCTGTATCGGAATGGATCGAAAGGATCTCGTCTGTATGGATACGGCTGGTACCGATCAGTACGGAGGGTATTTTGTCGGCTGGCTTCTCTGCCTGCAGGACTTCCGTCTGAGGAAAAATATTCCGGAATTTGAAGAAGATAATCTTTTTAGTACCCACTTCCGGGTTCTCTACCGCTATATCCCTTTCGAGTATGTAGTTGCTGACAACCAGCCGGATGTGCTCATTTAAAATAAATCCTTCCGCATATTCTTTTCCGAATTTTGCCGGAATCTCCAGGCGGCCGTTGTTGGTTTCTGTTCCTAATAATCGGGCAAGCCGGGCAAGGATAGGAAGAACAGTGTATATCCTGTCAGTATCCATAAAAATCTTTTACGACTATTTACAGGTCAAATATAGCTATTTTGTCTATAAAATAGGCTATACTTTTGCCCCATCATGCGCCGGGTAGCGCAAGCCCGGCATACAAATTAAATGTATGTAACAATGAAAGCAACAAGATTTTCAAAAGATTTTATATTGGTAGTAGCAGGGCAGATCGTTTCCATATCTGGAAACCAGATCGTACGGTACGCCCTTCCGCTGTATGTATTGAATGAAACAGGCTCATCCGCTTTGTTCGGAACCATTTCGGCTGTCGCATTTATTCCTATGCTTTTGCTTTTTCCAATTGGCGGGATACTGGCCGACAGGCTTAACAAGAAGAAAGTGATGGTGATCCTGGATTTCAGTACCTCTATACTGGTTTTATTATTCTGTTTGCTTGCCGGAAGAACCGGTATGGTGTTGCTTATAGCAGCTATGATGGTTGCTTTGTATGCGATATAGGGAGCCTATCAGCCGGCGGTACAGGCGAGTATTCCCCTACTTGTACAACCAGAATCTCTCATACAGGGTAATTCGATTGTGAACACCGTGACCTCGCTGGCAAGTATGGCAGGACCGGTTATAGGGGGAGTGTTATTCTCGCTGGTCGGACTTGCCCCGATCCTCTATGTAAGTGCCGGCTGTTTTTTGCTTCTGCCATCATGGAGATGTTTATTCATCTTCCGTTTGAGAAGAAACACCGGGCGAAAATATAATCAGTACCGGGCTGAGCGACCTCAAAGATAGTTTCAGGTTTATATTTGTGGAAAAGCCGGTTTTATGGAGGGTCTCTGTTATCTTTTCCGGTGTTGGTTTGCTGTTAACTTCGTTGATTCTGATCGCTCTTCCGGTATTGATCACACAGCGTTTAGGGTTTGCTCCTGATACTGCCAACCGTTTATATGGATATGCGCTGGGGGTCGTTGCGGGCGGAGCGATAGTAGGCGGGATACTGGCCGGAGTGCTTGCCGCAAAATTAAAGCCACAAACGATTCCGTTTATTTTGATAGGTTGTGCCTTCGCTGTTTTGGCTGGAGGAGTTGCTTTGCAACTATTGACCAACCCTATGTTCATATATGTGGTGCTGATAGCGGGAGCTGGTTTGCTTGTGGCATTATCGACACTCTTTCAAATCCAGCTAATGAGCTATATCCAGTTGTTGACTCCTAAAGAGCTGGTGGGGAAGGTTATCTCTTTTGTTATCTGTATTTGTATGTGTTTATTGCCGGTAGGGCAATTTATTTATGATTTTGTATTTGAAATGACCGGGCACGCTGCTTATATCCCGTTTTATGTGGCCGGGGCGACTATGCTAGCTGTCACGCTTTTTACCAGGCCGGTTTTTGCCGGTATTGAAACATCTATTATATCTGCCTGATATCATTCAGTTTCTGGTTATTAACCGGTTATTTAGTATCAGGTTAATTTAGTATCAGGTTAAAAATTGCGTCCCTGTAATTGCGTCCTACGGGTATTTTATAGGCCTGTATGTTGAGTTGATTTCCGTCGATGGCAGTAACCTGGTCTATATTGACAATATAAGAACGGTGAATCTGTTGGAACAGCTCCCCGGGTAATGATTCGTAGAGTTGTTTTAAGGTTGTATAGACTACTTCCTTGCCCGAAGTCGTTTGGATGATCACATAGTTTTCCATACTTTCGATAAAGAGAATCTCTTTTAATAGGAGCTTTTTGAACTGTTTGTCACTTTTTACAAATATATGATCCCTGTTTTCCTTTTGTTCGGTTTGTAATAAATTATGAACTTTGTTGACTGCTTTTAGAAAACGGTCAAAGGGTACAGGCTTCAAAAGATAATCTACGATCTCAAACTCATATCCTTTGAGGGCGTATTGCTCGTAAGCGGATACGATAATTACTTTGGGTGGGTTTTTCAGGTTAGATAATAATTCCAGTCCTGTCATATCGGGCATTTCAATATCCAGGAACAGCAGGTCAACCTGTTGTTTCTGTAACAAGGTGTTTAGTTCGATCGCATCTTCACACTCTCCCACGACAGTGAGAAAATCTATTTTTTCGATATATCCCCTCAGGCCTTTTCTAGCCATAGGTTCATCGTCTGTAATGATACATTTTATTTGCATATTAATCTATGTTTATGGTCAGGTGAACAATAAACCTGTTTTCTGTTTGTCTGATCTCTAAGGTGTGCTTGTCCGGATATAAAAGGTTAAGCCGTCGTTTTAAATTCTCAATCCCTATGCCTTTCTCTTTTTTGTGGCTGGTGGTTTGCGCTGGGGATAGCGAATTCTGTATCTCAAACCGGATTTGCTTTTTGTTTAACTTTATTTCCAATTGTATCTGGTATTCACCCCTTACATATTTAAAGGCATTTTCAATTAGAAGTTGAAACAAAAGAGGGGGTATTTTCTGCTCTTTCAGCTCCGGGTCGAAATAGGTATCCAGGACCAGCTTTTTGCTCATCCGTAATTGTTGAAAGGCGATGTATGACTTCAGGTAAGTGATCTCCTGCTCCATGGTTACTTCCTTTTCTATATCATAGAGTTGGTACCGCAACAGGCCCGATAGTTGTTCGATGCTTTGTTTGGCCTCCCGGTTTTTTTCATCTACCTGGAAATAAATGGTGTTTAAGGCATTGAACAGGAAATGGGGGGTGGTATTGTAATTTGAGGAATTTCAGTTCGGTCTCCAGTTGATTTACTTTTACCTTTTCTAATTGAAGATTCTGTTCTATTAAATCTTTGGATAGGATACCGTTGCGTATCATTGTGTAATATAGAAACAACAGCACAGATGCCGATACATTAATCAGGAGTGACTCCCTCCATTTAAATCCCATGGCTGTTACATGAAACATGATAAAGAGATGGATTATATTGATGAGGATAAAGTTTATCAGGAAAACAACTAGGTATTCTTTCCAGTTGGCTCTTTTCTCATCTGTATCTTTCCGGATGAAATACCGGGCAATCCGCCTGAACAGATAACTTCCGGCATAGAAAGAAACAATCGTGATCAGTATCGCCTGGACGCGTATCTTTAACGCAAAACTGTCAAACTCCCATATACGTTCATTATAATTGATATCCACAAGGATAAACATACATAAGGCAAGTGTAAATGCTATAAATAGCGAATTGGTCCATTCGTATTTTGTACTCATTTGTTCTTATTTTAAGGTTACAAACTTATTCTTTTACTCTCTTCTATTCTGTTTGCACGCTGGGTTCTCCTGATCTCTTTCCCACGGTTAAACCGGTAGCTGATTGAGATGCCTGCCATTCTTGTGTCGTTTTTTCTTCAGATGTATAATACAGGTAATTACTATCTATACATACCCGGGGACGATTGGAATAAAAGAGATCATGTGCGTAAATATACAAACTAAATTTATTATCAAACAGGTTTTTGCGTACTCTGGCAGACATTGTCCACAGAGGTTTTACACGGGTTTGCCCTTCAATCATTTCGCCACTGTAAAATCCGGAAGCTTCTGCACTCCATCCCCGGGATAATAGAAATTGATTGCTGATATGTACCATAGGAGTTGTAACTTCGTTTTTAAATGTTTTTCCTGATATGATCCAGTCAAATTTTTTATGGGTTAATGATGCGTTTATATGTGTTGTCCACCATTTGAAGGGCTGCATGTTATTTAATCCCGCTTTTAGTCCAAAAGAATGGTTGCCTGATAAATTCAGCGGCATAACCAGTACACGGCTATTGTCTTCCACCAGGAAACTAAGCGAGATTGAGTTACTCCTGTGCGAGTAGAATGCCTGGAGTGAATAACGTTTTTTGAACAGCCATGAGAGTTCGATATTATCTATTAGTTCGGGTTGTAACCGGGTGTTTCCCTGCTCATACAGGAACTGGTCTCTGACTTCGACAAAAGGATTCATGCTTCTGTAATTAGGTCGTATGATCCGGCGGGTATATACCAGCGACAAACCGTGATTTTCCGAAGCCTGGTATTGCGCCATTACAGTGGGAAAAAGGTGTATATAATTTTGGTAAGTGTAGTATCCTGGTTGGCTGAACCATACTTACTTTTTGTATTTGTATTTTCGAGGCGTATTCCTATTTCTGTTGAAAAACGTGACGACCATCCGGAATTTATCTGAAAGTATCCTGCATGAATGTCTTCCCTGTAATCAAAATTATTGCTCAGGAGCTTGTCTTCCTGCCAGTTGCCTTCAATCAGGTTTTATATATGCCTTTACTTCCTATATTTACAAAAGTTGTTTTAAGCCCGGTACTTAGTTTGACCTTAGCGGATAGCTCATAATTCAGGTTTGTTTGCCCGGTGTATATTTTAATATCATTTGTTGTTTTCCCTGATAAGGTATCTTTTATTACAGGACGAATATAGGTTTGGAAAGCGGATTTCAGCAGTTGATTATCTTCGCGGTTGAATAACTGGTAATCGAAAGAGGTATCCCATTTTCCTTTTTCTGCAAACCTGTACACGATATGGGCTCCTCCCAGTAGGTTGGTATAGCTGTCATCCAATGTACTTAAAGCTGTCAGCGTAGAGTCGCTTTGGGTACTGTCATAGATGAAAAAGTCTGATATGGTGAGCTCGTTTTTATTTCTGTTTATCCAATTGGCTGATATATAAGTGCCGGTAACTAATTTGTCCGTCCATCCATACTCTATGCCGGTTTTTATATAATGTCCTTTAGAGTGCCTGTTGATATCGCTTACAAAATCTTTTCGTAATTCCTGTCGTTGTAAAGTTACCGGGTCAATGTAATGACCGGAGACTGCCAGTTGTATGATGTTTTCTCGCTTATAATAAGAATAATCGGTATACATATTTAATTTGTTATGGCGAAAGTTCAGGGAAAAACTTTCATTCCATCTGGTAGCATCTCCTCTTTCCGCACCGGAAGATATAGCCAGATTGATCCCTTGTTCTTTTATTCTTTTTTCTATATATTAATTATACCTGAACTTCCCGAAGCATCATACCTGGAGGAGGGCTGGGAGATGAGTTCGATATTTTCGACTGAGTGAGCCGGCATGGCACGTAGGTAATTGAGCAGGTTTTCGCCTGACAGATAAGTTACTTTGTCATCGATCAACACATGGGCTCCTGATTTACCATTTAGTATAATCGTTCCGTCATTCTGAACGAGTACTCCTGGTAATTTTCTCAACACATCCAGTAGGTTGCCATCGGTACTTAATAACAGTGTCGATAGATTAACAGTCATTTTCCCGGGTTCGATTTTGACTGGAGGGCGCTTGCCGGTTACAGTTACGGCAGATAACATATAAGCATCTTCTTCCAGTATAATATTTCCTAATTCATTTCTGGTATTGTTCCTGACTTGTTGCAGTATATCGCTCTTTTTTAACCCCATCATAGAAAATGAAAGGAGATAGGTGCCGGGCTGGAGGTTTGCCATTTCAAAGTGTCCGTCCGGACCTGAGGTAGTACCTGTGATATAGGCAGAGTCGGCAGGATGAAGTAACAGTATCGTTACACCTGCCAAAGGTATGCTGTCTTTGTCTGTTACTTTGCCTGTTATACCCGATTGTGCTGATATATTCATTGCCTGGAACAACATGGCAACCAGCATATACATTTTAATGTGTTTCATAACTTTTGGATATTTTAATTTCTGACTCAAAACTACTCCGGCACAAGATGGCTTTCAAATTAACCTGACGAACGGTATGATTTACTTGATGAAAGACAAAAGAGACGGTCTTCTATAGAAAACTTACATTAATTATTATAAAAATGACAAAGAAGATTTAATGGATTAACCAGGCTGAACAAAGCACACGGATACTTTGTTATACAAAGACAGTATTTCCCGGTGTACCCGGAAAATATAACCGGATCAATTAAATGATTATCCGCATAATGTCCGTTGATTTATTGAACATCATATGAATGTTTTAATTACGAATGTTTTAATAATACTATTTATGACTATCTGCATAATATTAATATTTAACATTATGCAGATGAATTTATATATGCAAATACTTTCATATTTTCTGATATTCAGTATATTTATAGCGTAAAAACGAATAAACGATACATTATGA
>JAJPZJ010000031.1 GCA_021204405.1 Tannerellaceae bacterium
CATTTAAAATAATTATGATCATGATAAAAAAGAAAGCATTTCTTTTAGTAATTTTGTTGATAGTTCTGGCGGCCCCGGCAGAAGCCCGGATTCGTTATGGCGTGAAAGGCGGAATGAGCGTAACTTCCCTTCATTTTAACCAGAGTAATATTGTAAATGCGGATAACCTGGTGGCATATCAGGTAGGTCCCTTTTCCGAGTGGATGTTTTCCCGTTTCGGGATAGGTGTTGACTTAGCTGTATTGTATTCGCAAAAAGGATTGGAGTTCCATTCCAAACGGTTTACTACAAACTATATCGATATACCGCTTAACCTGAAATGGAAAGTGGGACTTCCGTTACCGATTGTAAACAAAGGCTGGCTGGCAGCCGGACCTTATATGGCATTTGCGCTCGGCGATAAACAATGGGATCGTTTTACGACCAGTTCGGCAAGAGTAACGGCCAATAGCAAAGATTATGGAGTGAATTTTGAAGCCGGTGTGGAACTCCTCAACCATATTCAGGTTGGTTTTCTTTACAGCTTGGGTATCAGCGACGGGTATGAAGTAACCCGTACCAGCGGATTGAAAACATATGCCCAAAACCGTGGGTGGGCTATTACTGCCGGCTTTATGTTTTAATTAAGGGGATGTCTGACAGGGAGTAAATCAGGAAGTTAATACGGAGACACAGAGACACGGAGTTTTTTCCTGGTTAGACATCTTAAAGAAAAAGAGAGTAGAATATAAGTGTATGCAGATGTAATATTACCACTTCCGCTGGAAAATAGTTATACCTACCGGGTACCTGCGGATCTGGAAAAAATGGTTGTTCCCGGATGCCGTATGATCGTGCATTTCGGGAAAAAACGTTATTATACCGCTATTGTACTGAGCATACATGATCGGGAACCGGCTTCGGACTATGAAACAAAAGAAATTTACGCATTGCTCGATGCCACCCCGGTATTACGCAGACCGCAGCTTCGCTTCTGGCAGTGGATATCTTCTTACTATATTTGTAAGCTGGGCGATGTATACAAAGCCGCTATTCCTTCCGGACTGAAACTTGAAAGTGAAACTTCCGTTATTTATAATGAATCGTTTGAGGCAGATGCTCCCTTGCATCCTAATGAGCAATCCGTACTGGATGCCTTCCGGGGTGCCCTCAAATTAACTATTTCGGAACTGGAAAAACGTACCGGACTTCGTAACGTTATGCCTATCCTGGCCTCTTTGATAAATCATGGTGCCGTAGAGGTAAGCGAAGAGATGAAGCGCGGGTTTAAACCCAAAATGCAAACTTTTGTCCGCCTGGCTGAACCCTGCCGGAACGAAGAAAAATTGGCTGAAGCCTTTGCCGGGCTGAAACGCGCCAAAAAGCAGGAGCAACTATTGGTGGGTTTTCTGGAACTGAGCCATGCGTTAAATCCTGCCCTGCAAAAAGAACTCTCTAAAAAAGAATTGCTTGAATATACCAGCTCCTCTTCTGCCATGTTAGACGGATTGGTGAAGAAAGGTATACTCGAAACCTACGAGAAGGAGGTGAGCCGCCTGCAGGTACCTGTCTGCCGCCTGCAGGAGATCAAACCATTGAGCCCGGCACAACTGGAGGCTTTTATTGCCGTCGACGAATCCTTTAAAACGAAAGATGTCTGCCTGCTATACGGAGTAACTTCCAGCGGAAAGACGGAAATATATATCCATTTTATCAGCCAGTTACTCGCTATGGGCCGCCAGGTATTGTACCTGCTGCCTGAAATCGCTATCACTACACAGATTACCGAACGGCTTGCCAAAATATTCGGTGATAAACTGCTGGTATATCATTCCCGTTTCTCGGACAACGAGCGGGTAGAGATATGGAACAAACTGCTTAATGATCCGTCGCCCCGGCTCATCCTCGGTGTGCGCTCTTCGTTATTCCTCCCTTTCCGCGACCTCGGACTGGTGATTGTAGATGAGGAACACGAGAATAGTTATAAACAACAAGACCCGGCGCCCCGCTATCATGCCCGCAGTGCTGCGATCATGCTGGCTGGTATGCATGGTGCCAAAACCCTGTTAGGCTCGGCTACCCCTTCGATTGATTCTTACTTCAATGCCGTATCCGGTAAATACGGACTGGTAACCCTACAAACCCGTTTTGGTGATTGTAAACTACCGGAGATCGTACCGGTTAATATCCGCGAACTGAAACGAAAAAAGATCATGAAAGATACCCTCTTTTCACCCTTATTGGTGGATAAGATGAGGGAAGCCCTGGAACAGGGGGAGCAGGTGATCCTGTTTCAGAACCGCCGTGGTTTTGCCCCGGTGATCGAATGTAAAAGCTGTGGCTGGGTTCCCCAGTGTATCAGTTGCGATGTAAGCCTTACCTATCATAAAGCTCACCATCAACTCACCTGCCATTATTGTGGATATACTCGGAGGTTGCCATACAACTGTCCGGAATGCCAGAGCGAAGAGTTGCGTATGATGGGCTTCGGAACCGAGAAGGTAGAAGAGGAGATAGGACAATTGTTTCCTAAACAGTCGATCGGTCGCCTCGATATGGATACTGCCCGTACCCGTTTGGCTTACGAACGGATCATTACCGATTTCGACCGGGGCAAAACAAATATCCTGATCGGTACCCAGATGGTCTCCAAAGGGCTGGACTTCGGCAATGTGAGTGTGGTTGGCATACTGAATGCCGACAACCTGATGAATTTTCCCGACTTCCGGGCTCACGAACGGGCCTGGCAATTGATGGTACAGGTAAGTGGCCGTGCCGGCCGGCGCGATAAACAGGGTACGGTTATCCTGCAAACTTCGCAGCCGGAACATCCGCTCATCGGTATGGTACAGCGGATGGCCTATAAAGAGATGGTAGACCTGCAATTGAGTGAACGCAGCATGTTCCGCTATCCTCCTTACTACCGGTTGGTGGTATTGGTACTCCGTAGCCGTAACGAAATCCTGTTGGATGAACTTTCCGAAATATATGCCGACAAACTACGCGGATTATTAGGTGAGCGGGTACTGGGGCCTGTGATGCCTCCCGTAACCCGTATCCAGACTTTCCACGTCAGGAAAATCGTTCTCAAGCTGGAGGTTTCTATAGGCATTACTCCTGTGCGCGAACTCCTGGAACGGGTATATACCGAAATGCAGGCAATCCCGGCTTTCAGACAATTGGTGGTGCATTACGATGTAGATCCCTCCTGATTTTTTCTTTTCTCATACTAATTTTTAGTGTTTTTATCCTTCACCAGTCACACATGGGTATTAATATATTTATATTCAATGTCTTAACCACCCAAAAAAGTGTGACTGAAGCGTGACTGAAGAAAATCTCAGTCACGCCTTCAGTCACACATGTAAATTATTTTATTGAATGTCAGTGCTTTATAAATTTGCTTTTTAGTAGGTTGAAAAGCATTATATATAAATTATCATTACTTTTTTCTCCGTTTAGTCTATCAGCCTGTTAAATGCTCTTCCGGAAAATAGGCTGTTTCATTCCGGAAGTGGGGATCGCAAATCTATCTTTTTTATAAACTGTTCTGGTAGTCTATATAAACAAGTACCTGCTTCTGCTCCTGTTATTGCGGTCTTATTGCTCTCCTCTTTCTGTTCCCTATAGCATCTGGGTTGAGGATTACGACCTGTAGGGTTAAGGATCGGCATCCTGACCCTTACGGGTCGTGAACCTTAGGGGTAAGGGTCTTGATCCGTAACCTGGTAAGTATAAGAGTTGGGCTTAGCTTAATAAGGAAAGATAAATAGTTTATGAGTAGGTTCTCTGTACTCCTTATAAATCCTTGTCCTTCAATTATATCGTATCCGGAGAAATAGCTTATAAAATAGAGAAATAGAGGTATAATATAGAACGAAAATAGCTAAATAAAAATATCTTCTCTGAAACAAACTATGACTTATAACTGTTTTTGTACAGCTAAAAGTAAGTTTAGTAATAATTTAAAAAGAAAAAGAATATGAAAAAGGTGATTTTATCCGGATTTACAGCATGCTGCATCCTTTTATCAGGAAATATCTTAGCACAGGATGTTAGGAGAGAAGAAAGAAAAGAGACCAGAGAGGAAGAACAGAGAGAACGGAAAGAGCGGGAAGAAGAAAGAAAAGAACACCGGGAAGCGGAAAAAGAACATCGCAAAGAAGAGTGGAAATAATAAGGAAGAGACTGTCCTAAAAGTCACAAAATATAATATTTAACACGGAGACACCGAAGATACGGAGGTTTTTAATTATGTGAAATAAAGCCTTTGTATCTTCGGTGTCTCCGTGTTACTATGTCTTTTTTATTTAAAAATTGACTTTTGGGACAGCGTCTTTTTGTTCACGGAAACCTTCCAACCAATGTTTAGATCGCACCCTTTATCATTCATTTTTGTTTTTACACAGATGTCAAAACTATCCATTGATTTTAAATAAAATCCGGTATCTTTATCTTCCTGTATCCGTAGATATTTCGTAATGATTGTATAAACCGAAGATGGCTGTTATGATTTAAAGCCTATCCGTATCCGGAATGCAAAATAAATAAAACTATTTAAAGTGTTGATCCTTATCTAATAAAATAGTATGTTAGTAATTAATTAAAATGATTATCCGCATAATGTCCGTTGATTTATTGAACATCATATGAA
>JAJPZJ010000040.1 GCA_021204405.1 Tannerellaceae bacterium
AAACATTCATATGATGTTCAATAAATCAACGGACATTATGCGGATAATCATAATAAATATATTACGGATAATCAGTTCATTATTTTTTTACTGTCGATAATTATTTTTCCCACTATGAACCCTACTAATACATGTGCGATACTCCCTATACTGCTTAAAACTCCTTCAGGGTCGAAAGCGATCCGGGTACCATCTGTCATATAGTCTTTGTACATATGGTTACTTCCGAGGATAAGCCGGTCGGTTACAGCGATAATATTATCTTCCGACAATACCAGGCTATGAGTTGCCTGTAACAGTATACCGTAAAATAATAATATAAAGGAGGCTATAGGTAATAGATATGTATGGTTACAGGTAAGTCCGATCAATGAACCAACTCCATAAGCAATAGCCAGCCGTTGCATAACGCCTAATATGCGTAGCTGTTGAAAATCCGTAAAACCATTATAGCAGATATGGGAAAAAAGGTTTAATCCTAAACCAACCAGGAAAATAAGTATGGTACGCTTAATAACTTTAGTGAAGCTTTCACGGGTCAGGGTGAAATTATACTTCCGGAGGAAAAAAACATAGATACCCCCATGATAAACATAAAAAAAGGAAATACAAGGTCGGTAGGTGTCAGTCCGTCCCATTGGGCATGTCGCAGAGGTGCATATACATAACTCCAGGAACCCGGGTTATTAACCAGGATCATTCCTACAATTGTAATACCTCTCATCACATCAAGCGATAGAAGTCTGGGCGATTGAGTCATATATAGTATTTGGAAAAGTTTGTAATTTTACAAATATAAGGGAAAAAACAAACAAACTTTTATTTTTTCTTTCAACAACCTTATTTACTCAATAAACGGGTAATCTATTCCACTACCTGGCTGGCTCTGGCGATTGCATCATTGATATTGGAGCAGATATTTTCAGTACCTATCAATTGGTCGAAACCGGCGTTAACCATTACCTCTTTTACAGATTCATTTACTCCGGAAAGGATCAATTGAATATGGTCGGCTTTTGATAAGCGGTATAAGCTCTCCAGGTTATGAAGTCCTGTAGAATCCATAAAAGGTACTTTCCGCATACGTATAATACGGACTTTTGGTTTCTTGCTGCCAATTGTTTTCATGGTACCATCCAGTTTGTTGGCTACACCGAAAAAGAAGGAACCATCAATCTCATATACTTCTACCCCTTTGGGAGGTGTAAGAACCTCTTCTTCATGCAATATTTCTCCTTCGTGTGAGAGGTCAATACGGTCGGTGGCTACAGAAACATGTGTGGTTTCCGCAACCCTGCGCATAAACAGGAACATAGCAATTAATAATCCTATTTCGATAGCGATGGTAAGATCGAAAATAACGGTCAGGAAAAAGGTAATAAGCAATACGATTACATCACTTTTAGGGTTTTTCAGCAGCGAGCGGAAGGTACGCCATTCGCTCATATTGTAAGATACAATGATCAGTACACCAGCCAGGCAAGCCATCGGAATATGTTTGGTAAGTGGCCCCAGGAATAAAAGTATTAATAACAATACGATTGCATGTATGATTCCTGCCACAGGGGTACGCCCGCCATTGTTTATATTAGTCATAGTGCGTGCAATGGCACCGGTTACAGGGATTCCCCCGAAAACAGGCACTACAATATTAGCTGTTCCCTGGGCAATAAGTTCTGTATTGGAGTCGTGCCGGTCGCCAGTTACCCCATCGACAACTGTTGCAGAAAGAAGCGATTCAATTGCCCCAAGTATAGCAATGGTAAACGCAGAAGGCAGAAGCAGGTTGATTGTTTCGATACTCAGCTTAAAACCTTCCGGTTGGGGGAGGGAGGCGTTGATGGTGAACCGGTCGCCGATCGTTTCTATCGTTTCTATACCCAGGTAGTTACGTATTATATATACAATCACTGTCATTCCGATAATAGCAACTAAAGAGCCGAGTATTTTCTTTACAATACGTGGAGATAATACAATAATAGCGATACTGGCTATTCCTACAATAAAGGACCAGGGATTGATGGTTTGGATATGCTGGAAATAGGTGATCCATTTAGAGATAAAATCGGCGGGAACTTTTTCAATAGACAGCCCGAAAAGATCTTTCATCTGGGTGGTAAAAATGGTGAGTGCAATTCCACTGGTAAAACCTACCACAATCGGGTAAGGGATAAACTTAATAACTGTTCCCAGTTTAAATACCCCCATTAGCACCAGCATAATACCGGCAATAAAGGTTGCGATTGCCAGTCCCTCTATCCCGAAATTCTGGATTATTCCATAAACAATCACAATAAAAGCCCCGGTAGGACCACCGATCTGAACGGAACTTCCTCCCAGTAATGAAACCAGGAAACCACCGATAATAGCTGTGATAAGACCTTTCTCCGGACTTACTCCTGAGGCAATACCAAAGGCAATAGCCAATGGGAGGGCTACGATCCCTACGATTGTACCGGCCATTAAATCACTAAGGAATTTTTCTTTTGTGTAGTTTTTCAGAGATGAAATGATCTTGGGTTGAAAATCTATTTTACTCTTCATTGAAATTACTGTTTTTATTGAAAATGTTGCAAAGATACAATAAATACAAATATATATTTACTATATTTATAGCTCTTATGTATGTTAATGAATAAACTTGCAGGGTTGTCGGATAAATATTATTTATCCTGATATTTAAATTTTAATTAGAAATGTAATACGCCACCGAAGGAAAATGAATACTTTTGAATAAAAATAACAAACATCGTTTTAATCATCTAAACGAAAGTTATTATGGAAAAAAGTCTTAAAGGAACCCGTACGGAACAGAATTTATTAAAATCTTTTGCCGGTGAATCACAAGCCAGAAGCCGTTATATCTTTTTTGCGAGTGTGGCAAAAAAGAGGGGTATGAGCAAATTGCAGCTATATTTATGGAAACTGCTGAGCAGGAAAAGGAACATGCCAAACGGTTCTTTAAATTTCTGGAAGGGGGTATGGTAGAGATCACAGCTTCTTTCCCGGCAGGTGTAATTGGTAATACAATGGAAAATCTGGCGGCTGCTGCCGATGGCGAGAATGAAGAGTGGGCAGAGCTTTATCCTGAATTTGCACAGATTGCAGAAGAGGAAGGATTTAAAAAGATCGCAACAGCTTTCAGAATGATTGCTAAGGTAGAAGCTGAACATGAAGCCCGCTACCGCAAATTACTTAAAAATATAGAAGACGGCCAGGTATTCGAGAAAGAAGAAGAGATAGAATGGCAATGCCGTAACTGTGGGTATGTGCATACAGGTAAAAAAGCGCCGCAAACTTGTCCCGCCTGCGAACATCCTCAATCTTACTTTGAGGCTAAAAAACAAAATTATTAATAGGGTAGGCTGTCCCAGCTGGGACTGAAACAAAAACTTATAAAAAATAATTCTTCCGGCCATTACGCAAGGCATCTCCAGTTGTGGCCGGAAGCTCTTTATAGAAATTTGATCCTGCAAAAGAAAAAGGGTGCATGCTATTTTCCAATCGGGTGCACCCTTTTTCTCAAAAGCATGCACCCGGTTAAAAAATAGCATGTTTGAATTCCGTAGAGATACTATACCTCAAATATTCCTCCCTTCAATGAAAAAACTTCCAGTTAGAAAGGATATTTTTCATTGAAGGATTTTTTATTTTGCGGGTGGATAATCCAATATATAATGTAACCCCCGGCTCTCTTTTCGTTCAATGGCCTGGCGCATGATGAGGTACCCTGAATTTACCATATTGCGTAATTCGCATATATCTTTGAAGGCAACTGAGCGTTTAAATAAACTCTCTGTCTCTTCATAAATAATATCCAGCCGGTCCCAGGCACGCTTAAGCCGAAGGTCGGAACGGACAATACCTACATAGGTACTCATGATCTGTCCAACCTCTTTCACACTTTGAGTGATCAGTACCATCTCTTCCGGCGAACGGGTTCCTTCGTCGTTCCATGCCGGTATATTTTCCTGATAGCCTAATGTATCAATCATTGCAAGGGAGTGCTGAGCAGCAGCATCCGCATATACGATAGCTTCAATAAGTGAATTCGATGCGAGCCGGTTGCCACCATGCAGGCCGGTACATGAGCATTCCCCTACTGCGTATAATCTTTCAATAGAAGAACAGGCATTGAGGTCTACTTTAATACCTCCGCAGAGGTAATGGGCGGCCGGGGCTACTGGTATATAGTCTTTGGTGATATCAATACCTATCTCCAGGCATTTCTTATAAATATTGGGAAAATGCTGTTTCGTTTCTTCCGGGTCTTTATGGGTTACATCCAGGCATACATGTTCTTCTCCACGGTTTTTCATTTCATTATCGATTGCCCGTGCTACAATATCACGGGGAGCTAATGAAAGCCGGGAGTCATATTTATGCATAAACTCTTTCCCGTCCATTGTCCGCAGCACTCCGCCGTATCCTCTCATCGCTTCTGTAATCAGGAAAGAGGGACGTTCTTCGGGGTGATAAAGTGCAGTAGGATGGAACTGGACAAACTCCATATCCTGTACTGTTCCTTTAGCACGGTATACCATTGCAATGCCATCGCCTGTAGCTACCAGGGGATTGGTTGTTGTCTGGTAAACAGCTCCGATACCACCGGTAGCCATTAAGGTAACTTTGGATAAAAAGGTATCGATCCGGCCATTTTTCAGGTTCATAATATAGGCTCCGTAGCATTGGATGTCGGGAGTTTGCCGGGTAACGGTTACGCCCAGATGGTGTTGGGTAAGGATCTCGATGACAAAGTGATCTTCGAAAACAGTGATGTTCGGATGTTGGTGGATCGTCTGAATTAAGCTATCCTGTATTTCTGCTCCGGTATTGTCTTTGTGGTGAAGGATACGGAATTCAGAATGTCCTCCTTCCCGGTGCAGGTCAAAATTACCTTTTTCATCTTTATCAAAATCAACTCCCCAGCTAATCAGCTCCTTGATTTGTTGAGGGGCATTTCTGACCACTTTCTCTACGGCTTTCCGGTCGCTTAACCAGTCGCCTGCAATCATTGTATCTTCTATATGTTTCTCAAAATTATCGGTAATCAGGTTGGTTACGGATGCAATTCCGCCCTGTGCAAAATAGGTATTCGCCTCCTCCAGGTTTGTTTTACATACCAGTGCTACTTTACCTTTATGGGCTACCTTAAGGGCGAAACTCATTCCGGCAATGCCAGATCCTATTACTAAGAAATCAAACCGTTGTACCATTTTTTGACAATTTTGTGAGAGGGCAAATTTAAGCATTAACTTATTTAATTGTTCACTTAATCTGCTGTTTCCTCCTTAAAACAATCATTTAATGGAAAAATAGGTAGTAATTTTTTGGTTTTATTGCCTGAACTATCCGCAATAAATGATTATTAATAATGGACCTTTCCGCTTGGAAAAGCATGGAATCCGGAGAGTTGGCATGGGATTTTAGCTTTTTTAATAATAGAAATAATATATCCGGTAAATAAGGAAAAATACGATTCTAGCGTACTTTTTCCATTATGTATTTTATACCTAGCCGAATACATTTATCATTTTATCCTTGTAAGAATAAACATTTTTGTTTATAGGCTGTTTTAATAGTAAATGATATCTTTCTAATTACTAATTAATTTTGGAAAAGAACACTACATTTTTTAGTCGTTTAAATTTTACTATTTGCAACGTAGTTTTAATACTACTTTATAATTGTGTTAATGTAAAAACTTTATTCCTATTGAGAGGAATATTAATCGGTTAAAAAAGGAATACGCTACTGCTGTGAAGTACTAGCGTATTTGTTTTTTATAGGATACTTCCTTATCTTGCAAACAAAAAAATAATCATGGACAGAGTTTTCAAATCGGAAATAGGATGGTGGTATCATTTGTTGATACTTGTTATGATGCTCCTGTGTGTAGTTTCTGTTCTTTCGCAAAATGTTGGCATGATAATTACTTCCTTATTGGCGAGTGCATTGATACTACATGTTTTCTTCAATACCTATTATGTAGTAACAACCGGAGGTGTGCTTGAATTATATTGCAGTTTTTTCCCAGGAAAAAGATAAACATAGCTGAAATAGAAGCTTTGCAACCATCTGTTTTACCTGTCTCCAGTTACGCGCTTTCGTTGAATAGGCTGATTATATGGAAAGATGGAAAAATGTGGATGCTTATTTCTTCGCAAAACAGAAAAGAGTTTGTAAACCTGTTACTTAAATATAATCCTGATATAACACTTAAACAACAATCTTTTTTATGAAATATGATGTAGCTATTATTGGTGGAGGGCCTGCAGGTTATACAGCTGCGGAAAAAGCTGCAAAAAATGGTCTTTCAACCATCTTATTTGAGAAAGAGGCATTAGGAGGTGTCTGCCTGAATGAAGGATGTATTCCTACAAAAACCCTTCTTTATTCAGCCAAGGTATATGATACGGTTACACATGCACCCAGGTATGCGGTTAAAGCTGAGAATCCCTCTTTTGATCTTCCTAAAATAATTGCCCGCAAGAATAAGGTGGTAAAAAAGCTTGTAGCCGGTATTTGCATGCAAATGGCAGAATCCGGAGTAGAAGTGGTAAGTAGCCAGGCAGCAATCAAAGAATATAAAAGCGATGGAACTGTGGTTGTTTACTCCGGAGAGCAGATCTATGAGGCAGCTCATCTGATTCTTTGTACAGGTTCGGAAACGGTTATTCCTCCTATACCCGGGTTACAGGATATACCTTATTGGACAAGTAAAGAAGCTTTGGTAAGCAAAGAGTTGCCCGCTTCGCTGGCTATTATCGGTGGTGGAGTAATAGGGATGGAGTTTGCCTCCTTTTATAATAGCCTGGGGGTAGAAGTTTCTGTAATAGAGATGACAGGTAAAATATTGGGTCCTATGGATGGAGAATTATCCTCATTACTGGAAGCGGAATATAGTAAAAGGGAAGTTAAGTTTTACCTGGACTGTACGGTTACTGAAGTAAAAGGAACTGCAATCACCGTTAGGAAGGGAGAGGAAACATTCACTCTTTCTGCTGATAAAATTTTGGTGAGTGTAGGCCGCCACCCGGTACTGGCTGGATGGGGATTGGAAAATATGGAACTGGAACGGTTCAGGAACGGAATAAAAGTAAACCAATACATGCAGACCTCTTTACCCAATATATATGCGTGTGGTGACCTTACTGCTTATTCGCTGTTAGCGCATACCGCTGTTTCGGAAGCCCAGGTAGCAGTAAACCATATGTTAGGTAAAGAAGATAAAGGGATGAGCTATCAAGCGATCCCCGGGATTGTTTATACAAATCCTGAATTTGCAGGTGTAGGAATGACCGAGGAGGAATTAACGGCCAAAGGAATAGCCTATCAAGTCCGCAAGTTACCCATGGCCTATTCGGGAAGGTTTGTCGCGGAAAACGAAGGAGTCAACGGAGTTTGTAAATTATTATTCACTGCAGATGATAAAATTGCAGGCGCCCATTTGCTTGGAAATCCTGCTTCCGAATTAATTGTTATTGTCGGGATGGCTATTGAACAGGGCATGCACAAGGATGAATTGGCCAGAATTGTATTTCCACATCCTACAGTAGGAGAAATTATTAAAGAAACATTATAAATAAAAATATCTACCTTTGTGCCCTCGACAAATAATTCATTACTTTTATGTTTGAGGGATATGTAGGCATTCGGTTATGGGATGGGCAATTGGTTGAAGATGTGATATTTTCATTATTGCTTGTCCTTATTATGATGTTTGCATTTGTGTTTCGTGCCAACCAACGCCTTTTTATTAAAATGCTGAAAGATGCGGTAGCTGTGAAAGAGCGTCAAAGCTTGTTTGAAGAGACAGTCAGTGGTAATAATGAATTCTACTTCCGTTGCTTTATGGTTTTTCAGTCGCTGTTTCTCTGTTCAATTATATTCTTTTCTGTCGGCCGTATCCGGAGATATATTACGCATCTGGATGAAAAGGTGGTTCTTATAGCCACTACTGCTATTTTTATTGTTTTATTTTTATTCTATCAGTTTAAACGGCTTTGTTATTATTTGCTGGCGACTATTTTTATTGACAGAAATCAATATAAGCTTTGGAAAACCAACTATAATGCAGTAATAGGTGTGTGGGGAATCACCCTGTATCTTCCGGCTTTATGGTTCGTCTTTGTCAGTGGATATATGAATATGCCGGTTATTTTGTTTTTTATTCTCTATTTTTTGTGTCGTTTTGTGATAATTTATAAGTCAATACGGATATTTCACAGTAAAAGTGTCGGTTTTTTGTATTTAAGTTTGTACCTTTGCGCCCAAGAAATTTTACCTCTGATACTCTTGTACAAAGGTATAGTTTATTTGTATAACTTTATCGAGACAAGTACTATATGGTATTGAACATCAAAAAGTTGCTGGTATCGCAACCGAAGCCGACATCTGAGAAATCACCATATTTTGATATTGCAGAGAAATATGGCGTTGAAATCGATTTTCGCCCGTTTATTAAAGTAGAACCGTTGAGCTCAAAAGAATTCAGACAGCAACGCATCTCTATTTTAGACCATACGGCGGTAATTTTTACTGCCCGTACGGCAATTGACCATTTTTTCCACCTGTGTGAAGAACTCCGGATCACTGTTCCGGAAACTATGAAGTATTTCTGTACGACAGAAGCCATTGCAGTTTATCTTCAAAAATATATTGTTTACCGTAAACGGAAAATATTTTTCGGTCAGACAGGTAAGCGGGAAGATCTGGTAACGGTAATCGCCAAACATGCGAAAGAAAAATATCTGATTCCGGTTTCCGATGTACATAAGGATGATTTATTTAAAATGCTGGATGCGAAAAAAATAGACTATGAAAAGGCTATTATGTATCGTACAGTAAGCAATGATTTTGCGGAAGATGAGAAGTTCGATTATGATATGTTAGTCTTCTTTAGTCCTTCCGGAATCTCTTCTTTACTCAAAAACTTTCCTGATTTTCAACAGGAAGATATAAAAATTGGTTGCTTCGGACCTACTACGGCAAAAGCTGTAAAGGAAGCCGGACTTAGGCTGGATGTAGAAGCCCCGACCCCTGAAGCTCCTTCTATGACTGCAGCATTAGATCAATTCCTTAAAAAAGGGTTGAACGGCAATAAAAAGAATGGCCAATAAAAAATATACTCTTTCTAAAGAAGAACGCCTGTCGTGGAAACGGTATATAGACCTGCTATTTGAAAAAGGACAATCCTTTATAGCGTTTCCACTACGGGTTGTTTACCTACCTATTGACCATGCAATGCCCTCTCCGGTTACCATGATGGTCAGTGTTTCCAAAAAGAAATTTAAACGTGCAGTAAAGCGCAATGCTATTAAAAGGCAGATGCGGGAAACCTACCGGTTGAATAAGTGCGAGCTGACAGAACCTTTAAAAGAAAAAAATCGTTCTATATTAGTTGCATTTATCTATCTGGATAAAAAGGAATATATCTTTCCGGAGATGGAGAAAGCAATGAAAAAAGCATTACGGGTTCTTGGAGAAAAAGAGTTATGAAAAAGTTTTTTACTTCTGTATTATTGCTGCCGGTATATTTCTATAAGTATTGTATCTCTCCTATGACACCAGCCTCGTGCCGGTATACTCCTACCTGTTCAGAATATACGGTTCAGGCACTAAAAAAGTATGGCCCGGGAAAAGGGCTTGTTCTATCCATTAGACGTATTCTTAGCTGTCATCCCTGGGGAGGGAGTGGGTATGATCCGGTTCCGTAAGTAGTAATAAACTATGTATTGTGATATTCATACACATACGGTTCCTGTGTCTTTGTCGGGTAAGATATACATATTAAACAGGATAGCCGGGAAAGATAAGGACCGGACGCCCGGAAGCTATTTTTCCTGTGGAATACATCCCTGGTTTCTTAATGAGCTGGATAACCAAAAAGAAATTTTACAGCAACAGGTTGGTGATCCGCTTTGTGTGGCAATAGGGGAAGCCGGGTTGGACAAAAATGCTACTACCTGTTTGACATTCCAAAAAGATATTTTTCATTTCCAGGCAGTACTGGCCGAGAGGTATAATAAACCCTTGATTATCCATTGTGTAAAGGCCTGGCAGGAAATACTGGAAGTTTATAAAGAAATAAAACCCCATGTACCCTGGATCATTCATGGTTTCCGTGGTAGTAAAGAATTAGCGGCACAGCTTTTGTCGCATGGTTTTTATCTTTCTTTCGGAAAGTATTTTAATCCGGAGACCATCCATATGATTCCTGCTGACAGGCTTCTTCTGGAAACGGATGATAAAGATATTCCCATCGAAACGGTTTACCAGGGTTTAATAGATGAACTACAGGCAGATCCCTCCTCTTTTATTTCGCAAATACGTGAAAATGTCAGGAATATATTTTCTATTTGATTTAGAAAATAAAGTCGTACCTTTGCCTGCATTTAAGTACTACAATAATTTAAAACGATGAATTTTGTTGAAGAATTAAGATGGAGGGGCATGATCCACGACATGATGCCCGGCACAGAAGAGCAATTACAGAAAGAAATGACTTCTGCTTATGTGGGTATCGATCCAACGGCTGATTCATTACATATTGGTCATTTGGTTTCCGTAATGATGTTGAAACATTTCCAACGTGCCGGCCACCGTCCCATCGCACTTGTTGGTGGTGCAACAGGAATGATCGGTGACCCTTCAATGAAATCTGCTGAACGTAATTTATTGGATGAAGCCACACTTCGCCATAACCAGGAGTCTATCAGGAAGCAATTAGCTAAATTTCTTGATTTTAACTCGGATGCTCCCAATGCAGCCAAACTGGTAAATAACTACGATTGGATGAAAGATTATACTTTCCTGGATTTTATACGTGATATAGGAAAGCATCTGACCGTAAATTATATGATGGCCAAAGATTCAGTGAAAAAACGCATCAGTTCTGAATCCAATGTCGGCTTATCGTTTACAGAATTCTCTTATCAGCTTATTCAGGGATATGATTTCATGTTTTTATATGAACATGAAGGTTGCCGCCTGCAAATGGGTGGTTCCGACCAATGGGGTAATATTACTACAGGTACGGAACTTATACGCCGTAAGTTAGGTGGAGAAGCGTATGCCCTGACCTGCCCTTTGATAACTAAAGCAGATGGTGGTAAGTTTGGTAAAACTGAATCCGGAAATGTATGGTTAGACCGCCGTTACACTTCTCCTTATAAGCTCTATCAATTCTGGTTGAATGTAAGTGATGCGGATGCAGCCAAATATATCAAGATATTTACCGCACTTAGCCGGGAAGAAATCACCGCACTTGAAGAAGAGCAGGCTGCGGCTCCTCACTTACGTCCTTTGCAGAAGTGCCTGGCGAAAGAGATTACCGTGATGGTTCACTCTTTAGAGGATTATGAAGCAGCAGTAGAAGCATCGGGAATTTTATTTGGAAACGCTACATCCGAAGCCCTGAAAAAGCTGGATGAAGATACATTATTGGCTGTATTTGATGGTGTACCTCAATTTGAAATCTCAGTAGATGAACTCAAAGCCGGTGTAAAAGTGGTAGACCTACTGACAGAAAAAGCTGCCGTATTTGCGTCTAAAGGCGAAACCCGCAAGTTGATCCAAAGTGGAGGAGTTAGCCTTAATAAAGAAAAAATATCTGATAATGAAACACTTGTTACTACAAAGGATTTAGTAGGAAATAAATACTTACTTATTCAGCGTGGTAAAAAGAATTATTATTTACTGATTGCTAAATAAGAAAGTCCTTAAAAATATTGCAAAGTAGAAAATAATTCCTACCTTTGCATCGCTTTACGAAAGAAAGCAATAGGATTGTCTCATGGTGTAATGGTAGCACTGCAGATTTTGGTTCTGCCTGTCAAGGTTCGAATCCTTGTGAGACAACCAGGGAATAACCACCTACTAACTTTCAGTAGGTGGTTATTTTATTTTTTTGTGCCGGTATGCTGTAGGAGAGATCCCGAACCTTTTATAAAAGTGCCTGTAAAAACTACGGCTACTTCCAAAACCTGCTTTTTCTGCAATCACCTCCATTGGAAGCTCCGGATATTCATTCATTAGTGTAAGAGCTTCATCCAGGCGTAATGAATTTATATAGGCTGGAAAACTCATTCCCGTGTTGAGCTGTATAGCCTTGATAAGATAATTTTTATTTGTGTAGAGACGCCGGACGATTTGATCCCGTGTTAAAGAGGGGTCTTTAAATAATTCCTCAGTAGTAATTAAAGTAATAAATTGATTGAATAACTTATTATCTTGTTCTAGATAAGAAGAATTATTATATAACTGAATGACTTCCTTTAAGTTAATAATTCCCTGTTTTATTTCATTCTGATAGGTACCGGAAAAAAGGATAATCTTCTGGATAATATTTTAATTATCTGCAATAGGATTAAATCCGGTTTCTTAGGTTCATCATAATTTTCATTGTAGGCTTATGTAAATTTATACAAATAAAGAATTGGAAAACTTGATTATCAAAGTTTAGATATAAATATCTTGTGACAAGTTGTCCTGTTTAAATGACGGTTTATCCTATTGTTTTTTTCTCCAGCCCTTTTCTTTGTACAGAGATAATTTACTGATTAATTTAATTATGTAAAAACAAGTACGATAGTAGATTATTGTAATAATAATATCGGTTTCAGTATTACTCAACGGACAATACAACTGGATATCCAGGCTATGATCTATGATCCTTTATTAGGTTTCCATGCCCCTATTAAATATTCTTTATCCCAAAAAAGCCTACTTTTATGAAGATCCTGAATATTTGCTTTTTCCTTTTAGACCGGTTCATAAAGATATTTTGCGTTTACAGGAACTTATTGTTTTTTCCGGAGACAAAATTGAACCATACCACTTACAGGAGATATTAAACTTGATTGAAAAACTGCTGATTACCTACCGGTAAGCAACTATTTTTATACTATTTCCTAAAAATTGAGATTCTATATAGGTAGATTTAATAAAACATTTAGTAAGTTTGTTTCTAACAATTACAATAACCCGGATTCTTTAGTGACCTTATATAATAATTACTGACCTTTCATATGATAAATGTAGTACGGTTGTGTTATTTATTACTTTTACTGATAATTCCTGTGGAAGTTGTTTCCCAGTGGAATTCTTTTGTAGTAAATTATAAAAAAGAGCTATTTGGCCGCGGAGCCCAGACCTGGCAGATAAAACAGTACAATAAAGACCACATTTACTGTGGAAATAAAAATGGGCTGCTTCAATATAACGGGAATCAGTGGATTTTGTATCCGGTTATTAACCAGATGGATGTACGGATCGCACATCCATCTGGTTTATCTAAAAGAATATATGTTGGTGGCAAAAGTGAATTTGGCTATTTTGAACCGCTCGGAAACGGAGAATTCCTTTATCACCAGACTTCCATTCTTTTCAATGAAAAGTTTCCTCACCGGGGAGGTTATTGGGGAATTTATGAGATAGATAATATTCTATTGTATGTCTCTGATAAATTTATCGTTAAACATTTTGAAGAACGATTCACGGTCATAGAATCCGATATAAAAATTGACTGCTCGGGTATTGTAAATGGAGTGATCTACCTGGGTACTACCCAGGGAATAAAAATGCTGGTCGGTAATTCTATCCTTAGCTTGCCCGAAGGGGATATTTTAAAAAATAAAACGATCCGCTCTATAGTTCCTTATGATAATGGAGTAATGATTGCCACTGCTTTTGATAGCCTTTATTATCTGGAAGAAGGAAGAATAGAGCCCTATATTACAGGAGCGGAAAAGTTTATGAAGCAAAATGAAATATTTTCCATGGCTATTTCCGGTAATAATATTGCTGTGGGTACTATCCAAAAAGAATTAGTATTGATCGGGGAAAATGGAGAGCTCAGATATTATAATGAGCAAAATGGCTTACAGAACAATACAATCCTTTCCATTTGCTTTGATACTCATAATAATTTATGGCTGGGATTGGATAACGGGATTGACTACATCTCCCTGAATGCTCCTTTTACAAATCTTTATACCTATCCCTATTCAAAGGGAGCCGGATATGCTGCTTTAATAGATGATAATAAACTTTTTCTGGGAACGAACCGGGGTTTGTATACATGTGATTGGCCGGTGTATTTTACCGAAGATCAGTCTGAACTTACTTTTATTCCTGAACTGAGTGGTCAGGTTTGGAATCTTAAAAAAGTAGGAGAATCCATCTTTTGTTTTCATGATAAAGGTCTTTTTATTATTCATAATCATCAGATCGAACAAATTGACGGTTTAAGAGGGGCTATTTTAGGGATGGAGCATGCCTGGGATCCCTCTTTGTATTGGGTAGGAAGTTATGAGGGATTAAATCTGTTGAAAAAAGAAAACAGTAAATGGAAATTACAGCAACAGATAGAGGATGTAGAAGGATGGATATGGATGAAAATTTTGTTTTTGAATCCCCGGATGTCCTTTGGGTAAGGAATATAAATAATGGGATGTTCAGGGTAGAAATAGATACCCTTAATTATAAAGTAATGGATAAACGCCTATATAATCAGGATAATGGTTTTACCTCCCTGAATGGACTGTATGTCCATAAAATCCGTGATAAAGTATGTTTCAGTACTTTAACTGGTTTATTTGAATATGACCCTGTAAATGATAAGATCATCCCATATACTGATTTTGATATCTTTTTTCCAGATGACCACGCATATACCTTTATTGAAGAAATAAATAATAATATATACGCCCTGTCATTAAATATCGTACAGGTAGCCGGATTTACAAATAATGGGTATTATACAGGGACTAATTTCTTTCCTTTCAATAATATACAAATCGATTTTATTAAGTATTATGAAACAATGACAGTAGTAAATGATACCCTCACTATTATACCTAATGAACATGGATTTGCTTTGTTAAATACAACTATCTCTAATGATAATTTAATAAGGATCTATTTATAGAAAGAGTTTCTATAACCTATCCTAAAGATTCTACTTTATTCCTTGATAATTACCTGCAGAAAAATAATTTCCCTGAAATTACCTATACACATAATGCTTTACGGTTTGATTATGCAGTCAGGAATTTTGGCCAGATAAGTGATGTGAAGTATAGATACAAATTAGAGCCGGAGACCTTATGGTCGGAATACTCTTCTTTAACTACGAAAGAATATAATAATTGTCTCAGGGTAAATATGTTTTTCAGGTCGAAGCTTTATTTCCGGATGGAGAGTCGGCATATGTGGAATATCCTTTTATTATTCTTCCTCCCTGGTATAATACCATATATGCCAGAATGGTATATTTTCTTATGGGGATAGTATGTTTGTATTTCCTTTTTAAATTAGATGAAAGACGGATCATCAAAAAGCGTAAAGCAGAAATGGAACGGCGGGAGAAGGAGATGTTGGTGAAAGAACAGGAGTTATTAAAAGAAAATCTGAAAAAGGAACAACAAATTATAGAATTAAAGAATGAGAAGCTTGAACAGGAGCTAAAACATAAAAGTCAGGAGATGGCTAATTTAATGATCCATTTCTCCAGGAAGAATGAGATTTTAATGGCTATTAAAGAAGAATTAACCCGTATCGGTTCTGAATTGAAAAACGAAAGTAATCCTAAACCGAAACGTATGTTGCTGACATTAAATAATAAGATAGACCTGAATATTGAATCAGACGATGCTTTAAAACAGTTTGAAGAACAGTTTGACCTGGTACATAATAATTTTATAAAAAAGCTAAGTGAAAAACATCCTACGTTATCGGTTAGTGAAAGAAAAATGTGTGCCTATATAAAAATGAATCTTTCATCTAAGGAAGTAGCTCCTCTTATGAACCTATCTGTACGCGGTGTTGAAACACTTCGTTACCGGCTACGTAAAAAAATTGGTTTGGAACGGGAGGATAGTTTAACGGAATATTTAAATAATTTTCTTCCTGAATAATTGTAAATATTTGTTTAATAGTTAATTAATTTTCTTTGGCGAAGTCTTGACGTATTCTTTTTTTTGTTCACGACGTATTCAGGAATAGGCTCATCATATATTTCTCTTAACTACTAACCCCTATGTTTGTAACGTTTGAACGTGTAATCTTAATTAATAGTTTATGAGAAATTTGTTAACAGCTGTATTACTATTATGCGCCACCTTTTCTCTTTACGCACAGGAAGTGCAAATAAAAGGTGTAGTTATTTCCGGAACGGATAATGATCCGTTGCCAGGTGTAAATGTTGTAGTTAAAGGAACCACAAACGGCACCATGACCGACATCGATGGCCAGTTTGTCCTTACTGCTCCCGAAGGGAGTACCCTCTCTATTTCCTATATAGGATTTAAACCAACTGAAGTAAGAGCTGAATCTTCTAAAGCCTTAACAATTGTATTGCATGAAGATACGGAAGTGCTGGACGAAGTAGTTGTAATTGGTTATGGAGTCCAGAAAAAAGTGTTGTAACAGCAGCGATCAGCCGCGTAACTGCCGAAGACCTTAATAATACTACTCCTTCCCGTATTGAAGATGCTTTGAAAGGTAAAGTTTCAGGTGTTCAGATCACTCAAAGTTCCGGACAGCCAGGTGCCGAATCAAAAGTTCGTATCCGTGGGGTTGGTACGGTCAATGACAGTAATCCATTATATATTGTAGATGGTATGGCAGTAGATGGTGGTATCAGCTATCTGAATCCGACCGATATCGAATCGGTAGAAGTACTGAAAGATGCTGCTTCTGCTGCTATTTACGGAGCTCGTGCAGCCAATGATGTAATCCTGGTAACTACAAAACAAGGTAAATCGGGTAAAGCAACTATTAATTATGACTTTACAATGGGATGGCAGAATCCCTGGAAGCATAGATCTGTCTTGGGTGCACAGGACTATATGATGATTATGAATGAAATGGACCGTAACGATGGCGGGCAGGCTCGTTATAGCGATGCTGACATGGCTACTGTTGGTAAAGGAACTGACTGGCAAAAAGAAACTTTCAATTCAAATGCTTCCGTACAAAGCCATCAGGTAAGTGTAAATGGTGGTAGCGACGCTGTTACCTATTTCTTCTCTTTCGGGTATTTTGACCAGGAAGGTATTGTCGGAGGTAATTACGATAAATCTAATTATAAAAGATATAGCCTTCGTTCGAATACTACTTATAATATATACGAAGCAAAAGATCGTAACTTCCTGAATAAAATAAAAGTAGGTGCTAACATGGGTTACTCACGGGCAACATCAACAGGTCTTGAAGTAAGTACTGAATATGGTTCTGTATTAGGTAGTGCATTGGCATTCGACCCTACCGTACCTGTATATGCTACTGATCCCGACGCTGTACTGGTCCTTTACCCAAATGCCGTTACAGATAAGAATGGCAGAGTATTTTCTCTTCCACCTTCAGGATTCCAGGAAATAGCCAACCCGGTTGCTATGCTGAACCAACCGCAATCCCGTATCAATAATGAAGATAAGTTTGTTGCCAGCTTCTGGGCAGAACTGGATATTTATGAAGGATTAAAATTCCGTTCTTCTTATGGTGCCGACCTGGCTTTCTGGGGAGCCGACGAATATGCAATGGCTTACTATCTGTCAAGCCAGGGAAAAAACAACGATCAAAGTACTGTTTACAGTGAAATGAACAGAGGTTTTAAATGGCGGGTAGAAAACTATATAACCTATAATAAGACTTTTGAAGGAAAACATAACCTGACTGTGCTGTTAGGCCAGTCTGCTCAAAAATATTCTACCCGTTTCTTAAAAGGTTGGGATTATGATTTGTTCTCTACAGACCCAGGTCTGGCTAACATCAACTCAGGTACAGCCGACCGCGAAAAAGAACGTGTAGAAGGTGGTGTTGGCCCTGATGAATCAAGTTTCCACTCACTGGCTTCTTATTTTGCCCGTTTGGACTATAACTATGACGAACGTTATATCTTCCAGGCTACCGTACGTCGTGACGGTTCGTCTAACTTTGGTCCTAAAAATAAATGGGCTGTATTCCCTTCTGTATCCCTGGGATGGAATGTTACTAACGAAGAATTTATGGAAGGCCGTCCTGAATGGTTTAACACGTTAAAACTACGTGCCAGCTGGGGTAAAAATGGTAACGAACGTATCAACCCTTTCCGTTATACCAGTTTGATGCAAGGCAATCAGAGCTATTATTTTGGTAAAGGCAATAACTCGCATATGGTATATGGTTTGAGTCCTTCAAAATTATCTAATCCCTATGTAAAATGGGAAGAATCTGAACAGCTTGACTTAGGTTTTGAAACCCGCCTTTTTAATTCGCTTACTTTCGGTTTCGACTACTTCAAAAAGAAAACAAATGGGATGTTAATGGATCAGCCGATTCCTAGTTATGCCGGTAAAGATGCTCCTGTTGCTAATGCCGGTGATATGGAAAACTGGGGCTTGGAATTTGAATTAGGATATAGAAAACAGTTTGGCCAGGTAGGGATGAACTTCAGTGCCAATGTATCTTACCTTAAAAATAAACTGATTAACTTAGGAAATGACTCCGGCGAGAATATTTATCAGTGGGCCGATGCTGCAGGTGTAGGTAGTTATATTAAAGGAACCAATGGAGAAGTATTTCCTTACTTCTATGGATATAAAACAGATGGTCTTTTACAGAACCAGGCTGAAGTAGACGCTTATAATAGCAAATATGGCGAAATGCCACAGTAGGGGATGTTCGTTTCGTGGATGCTAACGAAGATGGCAGAATATCAGATGATGATAAAGTGAAGATCGGTAAAGGTATGCCGGACTGGACATTTGGTTTTACAATCGGAGCAGACTGGAAAGACTTTGATTTAAGCCTGTTCTTCCAGGGAACCGCAGGAAATGATATTTTTGATATGGCACAGCGTGGTGACGTATCTATGATGAACAAACCATCCTGGATTCTGGACCGTTGGCATGGAGAAGGAACTTCCGACCGTATCCCACGTGTTACTAAAGATAACCCTAACCGTAACTGGCGCTCTTCCGACCTGTATATTAAGAATGGTAATTATCTGCGTTTGAAAACGATCCAGTTAGGCTATACACTTCCTCGCCAATTGGTAAGAAAAGCAACTATTGAACGTTTACGCATTTTCGTTGCGGCTGAAAATCTACTCACTTTCACTAAGTATGATGGTTTCGATCCGGAACTTGCAGTCGGCGATGACTATTTTATGATTGGTGTGGATAAAGGTAACTATCCTCAATCCAGAACTATAACCATAGGAGCCAATATTTCATTTTAATCTTAAATATGTACAAATATGAAAAAGTATAATATAATAGTTTTACTGATAAG
This sequence comes from Tannerellaceae bacterium, assembly GCA_021204405.1. Lineage (GTDB taxonomy): Bacteria > Bacteroidota > Bacteroidia > Bacteroidales > Tannerellaceae > JAJPZJ01. Next base: position 19,279 of record JAJPZJ010000040.1, read on the forward strand.
CGTAATTCTAGGATTTACTGCTTGTGGTGATGATTTCTTAACAAATTCACCAACACAATCCAAAACAGAAGGTGCAGATGCTGATGAACAGAAACTTAATTCTTTTCTGGCTGCTGCTTACCAAATTCTTTTGATGGATAGTTATGCCGACAATAATTATAATAGCTTGCCTATCTTATCCGATCTTCGTTCGGATGATATCTTTAAAGGTGGTTCGGATGCCGGTGACCAGGGTAGCTTATATCGTTTAGCTACTATGGATGTAGACCCTAATGAAACGCCTAAAGGGTTATGGAAAATATATTATAGTGGTATAAGCCGTTGTAATACTGTATTAGAAGCCTGTGAAGCATCTGAAGGACTGAACCAGGAAGTAGTAGATCAAATAATCGACGAAGCTCGTTTTCTTCGTGCTTATTATACGCATTGGCTGTGGAAATTCTGGGGAAATATCCCTTATTTCAGGGAAGAACTTGCTGATCCCTATATGGCAAAACAATATAAAGCTGATGAGATCTATGCTTTTATTATGGAAGATATCGATTTTATCCTTTCCAGAGATAACCTGCCAATGAAAACCAGTGCAAGAGAAGCCGGCCGTGTTACAAAAGCTGCAGCTATGATGCTCAAAGCACGTGTGATCATGTACCAGAAAGACCAAAACAGATACGCAGAAGTAATGAATGATATGCAGGCAATTGTTTCTAGTGGAGAATACCGCTTACTGGATGATTTCCAACAGATCTGGTTACGTGAAGGTGAATTCTGTGATGAATCTATCTTTGAAGTAAACCATTTGCCGGATGGTAAAACATGGGGAACCGGATGGTTTGGTTATGGAACAAATTTACCCGCTTTTATTGGTCCGAATGAATTGCAGGGAAAAGATCCTTTCATAGGAGGTTGGGGCTTCTGCCCGGTACGTCCTGGCACCTATACAATGTATGAAGAAGGAGATGTACGTAGAGATATATCTGTTAACCATTTCAAAGCAGTACCTTCGGGAGGTGAATTGGGTATAGATGGAGATTATAAACCACGTTTCCAGGATACCGGTTATTTCTGGGGTAAATATGCTGCCCGTGCAGGTTATAATAATGCTCCTGGTGATCAGGACCTGAACTTCGAAAACAACCTGCGGATATTCCGTTATGCAGAAGTATTATTAAATATTGCCGACCTGCAGGTTATTCAGGGAGTAGCCAATACTGGTAAATCAGCCCAGTCTTGTCTGGATGACATTCGCAGCCGGGCCGGATTAAATTCTATTCCTGCTACTGTAGAAAATATCAAACAGGAACGTCGTCTTGAGTTCGTTGGGGAAGGTTTCCGTTTCTGGGATCTTGTTCGTTGGGGAGATACTTCTATCCTGACAGAAAATCTTAGTGAATACTATTCCGTAAGAACCTGGGAAGATTACAAAAAGTACCTGCCGATCCCACAGGATGAGATCGACCGTACGGAAGGCGAATTCAGACTGGTACAGAACCCTGGGTATTGATACGGGGTTATTTACTGAATCAGTAAAATATGAAAAGAAACTGCTTATTTACCATTTGTATAATGGTATGTATAGCCTGCCAATCCGCATTGTCTGTGAAAACAGACAATGTAGAGCAGCGGGTGGAAGAGCTGCTTAGCCAGATGACACTGAAGGAAAAGGTCGGGCAGATGAACCAGATTAGTCCCTTTGGCGATCCTTCTACTGTTGCGGCATTAATCCGAAAAGGAGAGGTAGGCTCTATTTTGAATCAGGTCGACCCGGAAGTGATCAATGCCCTGCAAACGGTAGCGATGGAAGAATCGCGGCTTAAAATTCCACTGATTATCGGACGGGATGTGATCCATGGTTTTAAAACCATCTTTCCCATTCCCTTAGGGCAGGCCGCCTCTTTTAATCCGCAATTGGTAGAAGACGGAGCCCGTATCGCAGCCATTGAAGCAGCTTCTGTAGGCGTAAACTGGACATTTGCTCCGATGATAGATATAGCCCGCGATCCGCGGTGGGGTAGGATGGCAGAAAGTTTAGGGGAGGATACCTACCTCACCGCTGTCATGGGTACAGCCATGGTAAAAGGTTTTCAGGGTACTAATTTAAGCGATGCTACGGCAATTGCAGCCTGTCCGAAACACTTTGTAGGCTATGGTGCTGCAGAAGGCGGACGCGATTATAACTCTACCTTCATACCCGAAAGGCTTCTCCGGAATGTATATCTACCTCCGTTTGAAGCTGCTGTAAAAGCAGGAGCTGCCACTTTTATGACCTTGTTCAATGATAATGATGGTGTACCTTCAACAGGCAACAGGTTTATTCTGGAACATGTTTTGCGTACGGAATGGGGATTTGATAGCTTTGTTGTTTCCGACTGGAAATCCGTAAAGGAAATGATTGCCCATGGATTCTGTAAAGATGAAAAAGAAGCAGCCGAAAAAGCGATCAATGCAGGGGTAGATATGGAGATGGTTAGTTACACCTATGTAAGGTATGTGGAGGAACTGCTACAGGAGGGTAAAATCAACATGGAAACCGGAGGGTAAAATCAACATGGAAACCATCGATAACGCAGTCAGGAATATATTACATATTAAATTCCGGTTGGGACTGTTTGAAAATCCTTATACTGACCTGGCCGCTCCTTCTGTAATGTATGCCGACGCCCATCTGGAAAAAGCCAGGCAGGCAGCCATAGAATCGGCTGTTCTTTTAAAGAATGAAGATCAAATCCTTCCTTTAAATGAACAGGTAAAAACGATCGCTGTGGTAGGTCCTATGGCCGATGCTCCTCACGACCAGTTGGGAACCTGGATATTTGACGGAGATAAAAATTATACCCAAACCCCACTGAAAGCCTTACGGGCTGAATATGGAGATAAATTGAACATTTTGTATGCTCCGGGATTAGCTTACAGCCGGAATGAAGATGCCAGCGGAATAGCGGAAGCTGTCGGGATAGCTGCCCGTGCAGACGTGGTATTAGCATTTGTCGGTGAAGAGGCTATTTTATCCGGTGAAGCCCACTCGTTGGCTAACCTGAATTTGCAGGGACAACAAAGTGAACTGGTCAGTGCCCTGGCACAAACCGGTAAACCTGTTGTCACTATTGTAATGGCCGGCCGGCCGTTAACCATTAGAAAAGAGGCAGAGCTATCAAAAGCTGTACTGTATAATTTCCATCCGGGTACGATGGGAGGCCCTGCTATTGCCGACCTGTTATTCGGTAAGGCAGTTCCCAGCGGAAAGCTACCGGTTACATTCCCTAAAGAAGTAGGGCAGATCCCACTATATTATAGCCATAATAGTACAGGACGACCTTATCAGGGAACCGAAACCATGCTCAAAGATATCCCTTTAGAAGCAGGACAAACCTCCCTGGGAAATACCTCTTTCTATCTGGATGCCGGATTCACCCCTTTATTTCCGTTTGGCTATGGATTGTCTTACACTGCGTTCGAGTATAAAGACCTTGTCCTCTCTGCCGGTGAACTAAAAGAGACAGATATACTTACAGTTATCTGTAAAGTAACTAATACAGGTACCTATGAAGCAATGGAAGTTGTGCAGTTGTATGTACAGGATTGCTTTGGATCTGTAACACGTCCGGTAAAGGAACTTAAACGGTTCACACGTATTTCTTTGAAACCGGGTGAAACCAAAGAAGTCACATTTACCTTACCTATAACTGAACTGGCATTTTATAATATTGATATGAAAAAAGTTGTCGAGCCCAGAGACTTCAATCTATGGGTTGGCCTGATAGCCAAAGTGGCTTACTAACATCTTTTATTGTTAAATAAAAATAGTCTTTAATAGGCCAGTGTAATAGATTAACCTTCCCGTGTAATGCAATCATTACCGGAAAGGTTTTTCTTTTTTACTACCAGAGTACTACATTTATTTTCTCTGGTTTATTGTTAATTTATTTATTATTAGGTATTTATCTTTTTATGGTTCAATTTGGTATCTACTATTTTTAGCTGCCCTAATGGAAAATAACTTTTAAAAAGATATATTTGTCAAGTATAGAGTAATACACAACTTATAATCTGATTCAACCATGAGAAAATACACTCCGTTTAGTGTAGCATTCCTTGTATGGCTATTGATAATAGCGGGATGCACGGCCCAACCCAAAGAACAATCCCAGGAATTTACCGGAGAAGTAACTAATGTACAACACCCATCCTGGAGCCGGAATGCCGTAATATATGAAGTTAATATTCGCCAGTATACTAACGAAGGAACTATTCAAGCCTTTCAACAACACTTACCACGACTGAAAGAATTAGGTGTAGATATACTCTGGTTGATGCCTATTCACCCCATTTCGGAAGTAAATCGCAAGGGTACACTGGGGAGTTACTACGCTATCCGCGATTATCAGGCTGTAAATCCTGAATTTGGAACTATGGATGATTTTAAAGAAATGATTATCCGCATAATGTCCTATTATAAATTCTGGATTTAAAGTCGGAGTTA
>JAJPZJ010000152.1 GCA_021204405.1 Tannerellaceae bacterium
AACATTCATATGATGTTCAATAAATCAACGGACATTATGCGGATAATCATTATAATTTTTTCCTGTTTTCCCATACGTATAGAAAAACATCCTGTGTAATATCTTCCGCAACACTGTCTTCCATAAAAGAAGAGACATAGGCAAGTAACCGGGGGTAATAATAGCGGAAAAGGCTGTTAAAGGCTTCTTTGTTATTCTGTTGTAAACCATTTAGAATAGTATGATCCGAAGTAATATCCACCTGGGCTTATTTTAATGTAAGGTTAGCGATTCTACTTATTTAGTTCACAAAAATATAAATTTTACGATATGCAGGAAGCCGGTTCTCCTATTTAACATAGAAAGTGTTAAGTTTTAACATTCCCAACACAGGCAAAATTCACTTTAAAACAAGAGGCAAAAAGCTTTCCAACTAATGTTAGCCAAAAGCAGCTCTATATCCCGGAGAGAGTACATTTAACCAGCTATGGAATGCAGCTCCGGCCATAACCGGAAGATTTTACAGGCATGTAAAGACATTTCCTGTTCCCCGCGAAGGCGGGGATCGCACTGGAACAGGCAGAAAATACTTTTTTCTATTTGAAACAGTTGTTGCTTTTGCGATCCCCGCCTTCGCGGGGAACGTTTTGTTTGCAGCCCTTTACATATCGTCTGTAAAGCCTCCTTACCACCACTGGCTAACATGGGAAAAGTATATGGAAATTAAAAAATAATCCGTAGTTTTATTGCCGGTTTATGAGTGAGGTATAGTACTTACCTTCTTTTGTTCAAAAGTTTCTCTCAACAAGATAATGCTGTAAAACGAAAAATATATGTATCCGAAAATCATAACAACCTTATGGATAGTGCTCCTCGCCTGCCCGCTCTTTGCACAGGAAAAAGGAGAGACCTCTGCCAACCGCCTGTTCCATATCGAACGCAGTAAAAACCGCAACCTGGTATGCTATGATATCAACCTGAGAGCGGACGGGTTGCTGAACCTCAAACAGCCCCTAGAGGTCTATTGGGTAAACCGCGAGGAGCGTCCGGGCGAAGTAAAAGGATTGTCGGGCATGGAAAGGCGGTTTGCCTATGGCTATAAAGTGACGCAGACAGGCGATAATACCTGCAAGGTTACCTTAAGTGCCTATCCGGGCCGGGAGCTTACGATTTACCGGGAAGGAGATAATTATCTTTGTACCATAGAGATCGATGGGCAACAAGCTATTTTACAGAAACTATATGTAAAGGCAAAAGAGAGTAATTCGTTAATGGTAGAATATGTAGAATTAACCGGAATTTCCCGTACCACCGGACAACAGGTAACGGAACGGGTTGCCAAATAATACTTCCCTCATACTAATTTTTAGCATTTTTATCCTTCACCAGTCATACATAGGTGTTAATATATTTATATTCAACAATTTAACCACCAAAAAAGTGTGACTGAAGCGTGACTGGAGCATGACTGAAGAAAATCCCCAGTCACACACATGTACGCTATTTAAGCATAAACAACTATAAAACAGAATGTTATAGAATAATTGATTTTACTCCACTTCGATCAGTTCATATCCATTTCCCCACCGCATATGCTTACTTTCTATGCCGGCCGACTTCATTTCGGCAGCCAATCCGCGGGCACTGATATTGCCGAACTTTCGGTGCGAACGTTGGGTTATAATATCCACCAGTTCCATCGCTTTGTATACACGGCCTGTTTCGCCCGGCTCCGGTACACGGAAATAGGTGAACAGGTAATCGAGTAATAGCGACCGTTGTTGGAAACGGCTATTACTCTCTCTCAATTCCTGTTCCTCCTTAGGCGTAAACCAATACTGCTCGCCTCTATGCACCGCTTCGGCAGCCTGTGCATACAACTGTTCGTATTCCACCGGTTGAGCCACATCGATTGGGCCCAACACCTGTACGCAGATATAACGGCGGCTGCCGGTCAGGTCGGTAAGCAGTTCTTCCGGATTGGCGGTACCACAGAAAGAGGCAATCCGTTTGAGCCGCTGGAACGACCGCTGGTGGGGTATTTTTATTTCAAGCCGCGGTTTCTGGGTAAGGTTTTTCAGGTCGGCCTGATGCTTTTTGCCCAAGCGGTCGAACTCGTCGAGGTTGATCAATACATGTTGCGCCATACTGAGTTCTGCCTCCCGTTTATTCTCCAGATGGATACTTTCGGCATAATAGTCGCGCAGTTCGGGAGGAAGCAACAGCCTGAAAAATACCGACTTTGATATACCCTGGCCTCCCTGTAACACCGATACCAGGCTGTTGCCATAAATTTTATCCTCCCGTATCCACTGCGATACCATGCTTACAAACCATTTATAGAAGCGGCCGGGCCACGCTTCATCGTTGTTGGGTACCCTGCCGGCCAGTTGCCGGATCCGGTCTTTGCCATTCCACCGGGGTAGCCGGAGCAGAAACTCCTGCAACGGATTATAGGTTGCCACCCGCGGCGAATAGATATAGCGGCGTATATCTTTATCCCATAGCTCTATCCCCTCCTGCTGTGCTTCCAGGCAGATATCGTTCAGCACCTCCTGGTCTACCGGCCTGAACCGGAAACAGAAGGTATGCCGTTCGCGGTATTCCACCTGTCCGCTGATTATGTTTTTACGCAGTTCATACCGCCGGCGCAGGAACTCTTCCGTTTGCCCGAGTAGTTTCTGGGGGCTGGGTACCACCGGTTTCAGGGGTGTGCCTTCCAGTTGGCAGTATATATTGCGTACCGTAGCACGTATCAACCCGATATCTTCCGCCGCATACCGGTGCCACCGGACCCAGCGTACCATATTCTCTTCGGGTATGGCCGACTGGTAACAATAGCGGGCCAACCGGACCAGGAAGCTTTTGGTATCGCCCCGTTCCCAGGTCTGCCCTTCTTCTGCATCTACCCGGGCCAGGCAATTTTCAAACAGCAGTTGTATCCGTTCCATCTGCTCTATACCGGGCAGGATACCGGCCAGCGGACCGGCTGTGGGCTGCTCCGGCAACGTAACCACCCGTTCCGGCAAATCCGAAGGCATCTCCATCCGGATGACAGAAGCTTCGGGGTTATAATAGCAATCTTTATCCCAGGAAAGGCGGCAAACGCTATTGAGGGCAGGCTCCCGGCTGGTAACCTGGCGGCCACTCTGGTGTTGGTAATGGGAAGCTGCTTTGATATAGGCCTGCCGGTGAAAGCGGAGTGCCTCCTCCTTCCCGGCAGGTAAGGTACCATCGGGCAGGCAATAGCGGGTAATCACTTTTACACTCCGCCCACTTACCCCGATAAAAGCCAGCAGCGGGTTGGTATACCGTACCAGCAGGTCGCGTAATTGCAGGGCTTCCTCCGGCGAAGTAAGCCGGTTAAATTCCACCGGCACCAGTCCGGTATAACACTTCCATCCACCGGTTTTAGTGAAAAGGGAAGGAAAAACCACTGCCGGTATCCGGTCGCTGTCAGCCGGATGATTCTGAGGCGACACGTAAGGGATCATTTGCCGCAATTCGGTTATGGCCCGCAAAGGCTGTTCGCGGGTTAATTCTTTTACAAACTGCTCCAGCTCCATGGTACGTACAAACGAAAGGTCTCCTTTCAGGTAACTGATCTTCATACGGTATCCTCCTTCCGGTGTAATGCATAGATGGCTACATACGGACCTCCCTGCCGGATAAGTTGTCCCGATTTATACAGGGCTTTGAGGTCTCTCTGCGAGGTATCACGCGAGCAGCCGTTTAATGCCATACAAACAGAGCTGGTAATGGTTTCATGATGATGCAGGTATTCCAGGATCCGTTCCTGCCGCTGTGCGGGAGGGGGTAAGCTCCTGCCGCTTCGGATAACCTTCGGCCCGTTCGAGTTGCATGGTACTTAGTTTACGGTGCAATACCGGAGCGGGACTGAATGCTACTTTGGAGAAACGGATACTTTCCGCCCGTATCTCTTTCGGATCGGTTACATCGCGGCATTTCAATACCGGGTAAAAACCGCCCAGCCCTTCGAGCTCTACCCGGTTACCCTCTTCGAGTGCATTTAAGATCTCCCCTTTCAGGGCTTCCCATACGCCCAGCACATCGCCGGGTGTAAAGGAAGAGCTGGCCGAAATGCGGTTAGCTATCTCCTCCAGCCTTATGATACGGTTACGTACAATACGGGGATACAACAGTTCTTCACGGTTTTCTTTCAATAGGGAACGTGGGTTCCGGAATAATTGGTACTTGGCAGCCATTTCACGACTAGATTTAGTAAGGATTACATGTATACTTCTTAGCAGGAAGGTACACAGGCACTCTTCCCCGGGTATAGAGCCACTAGGTTGCGGATCAGGACCCTCACCCTTACGGATCAGGAACCGTAGGGGTAAAGATCGTGAACCGCAACCCAGTGCTTGCGTATTAGATATTTAATCTGTCCTAAATATAAATACAATAAGTGAATAATGCAAGGATAATAGGTGTGGGATTCGAAAAAGTTTGTTCAATAAAGGTTGGTAGATATACATATATATCCAGCCATGTTTATAAAATAAAATGATTATCCGCATAATGTCCGTTGATTTATTGAACATCATATGA
>JAJPZJ010000158.1 GCA_021204405.1 Tannerellaceae bacterium
GCACCATCAGGTTCGGATTCACATTCGCCTGGGCGACCAGCGGCAGGATCACACCGGCGGCAGTGAGTGCAGCGACGTTGCCGAGCCTACACATCCGCGGATAATGGCTGCGATCAGCCAGCCGAGGATAAGCGGATGTACCGGCAGTTGTTCCAGGCCGGCAGCCAGTTGGGTACTTATACCGCTGTCTTCCATTACCTGCTTAAAGATACCGGCTCCGGCAATGATCAACAGGATCATGGCTATATCTTTCACGGCGGCCGTGTATATGTCCATTACGTTTTTCATGCTTCTTCCCTGCCGCAGTCCTAATGTATACGTTGCATACAGGACTGCGATCAGCATAACAACGGCAGGGGCACCGATAAATTTGACTATGGATGTTGCTTCCGGAGCCATATCCGGAAAGCAGTAAGGAATAATGATTACGATTATAAGCAGGAATACGGGCAGAGTTGCCGTAATAAAACTATTCAGGCTACCGGGTGTAGCATAATCTGATGAGGTTTCTTTCTGTTCAAACAGGGTGATAGGGCCTGTCTGTATATTTTTTAATGTACTGGTAAATACTGGTCCGGCCAGTATAATAGCCGGAATAGCAACTACCAGTCCCAGGATCAGGGTGAGCCCCATGTCGGCATTAAACTGCGTGACCAGTGCAACCGGTGAAGGATGCGGCGGCAAATATCCATGGGTTACCGACAAAGCGGCCAGCATAGGTAAACCGATGTATACAGCCGGAAGTTTGTATTTATTGACAACCGAAAAGATAAGCGGTACCAGTAATACAAACCCAATCCCGTAGAAAAGGGGGATACCTACTATAAAACCGGTTGTCATCAATCCCCATTGGATATAACGTGTCCCGAATATTTTTACCATTACGGAGGCGATCTGTTGTGCGGCTCCACTTTCGGCCACTAACTTTCCCAGCATCGCCCCTAATACGATAATCAGCGTAAGTCCGCCCATGATACTGCCAATGCCATTTTCTATCGATTTCGGAATTTGCTCTAAGGGCATACCCAGGCTAACAGCAGCTACGATCGAAGCAAGGATAAAAGAGAGAAAAGCATCTACTTTAAACCAGGAGATAAGAACAATCAGCAAGGCTAAACAAAGGATTACAATAATGAATGACATTGGTTTCTTGTTTTTAGATTAACAAATATGGTTTTCCAGCCAGGTAACACACAAAGAAAGGATTTATTTTAATTTTCCAAATTCAGATCCGGTTATAAAAGGGAACCGGGCTCATTCCATATTCTAAAAATAGTTTAAGACAGGGAACAAAAACATCCCCATCTATTCCCTTCTCTCCTTAATTTTCAAATCATAACCCGCTCTGCAGGCAACGACCGGAATCTATTCCTAATTTCAAAAATATATTAAAAGAGAAACGCTAGCCTTCTTCTATAAAGATTACCCTCTATCTTTGTTTAGACACACAGCCCCCTTAACACCATGCAAAAGTTACAATTGCTATTAAAAAGTTTTTCGGCTATACCTCTTTCCGTCCGTTACAGGAAGAGGTAATCAGGCGTATAGTAAATAAACAGGATGCGCTGGTACTGATGCCTACCGGAGGGGGGGTAAGTCGCTTTGCTACCAGATACCAGCCATTTACCTGCCGGGTACAGCTATTGTAATCTCTCCACTTATTGCTTTGATGAAAGACCAGGTAGGTGCTCTGATTGCCAACGGGATTCCTGCTGCTGCCCTTAACAGCATGATGCCCGACGAAGAAAGGCAACGCATCCGGCAGCATTGTATGCAGGGTAAGATTAAATTGCTTTATATTTCACCGGAGCGGTTGATGAATGAATTGCATTGGTTACTTCCCCGTATGGATATCTCACTGATTGCCATTGACGAAGCACACTGTATCTCACACTGGGGGCATGATTTCCGTCCGGAGTATGCACAACTATCCGTATTAAAAGATAATTTTCCTACTATTCCCATTGTAGCACTAACCGCCACGGCCGATAAAGTTACACGCGACGATATTGTCAGGCAGTTAAAACTAAAAGATCGCCAGACCTTTATCTCCTCTTTTGACCGGCCGAACCTCTCGCTGAATGTACGGAGAGGTTTTACCAAAAAGGAGAAAATTGCTGCGATTGTGCATTTCATCCAGGCACATAAAAACAAAAGCGGGATCATTTATTGCATGAAACGCAGCGATACAGAGATGCTTGCGGAAGAGCTGGCAACCTTCCGGATCAAAACCACTGCCTACCATGCCGGCCTCTTACCCCAGCGTAGGGAAAAAGCACAGGATGATTTTATTAACGACCGGGTAGATGTAGTTTGCGCTACGGTTGCTTTTGGAATGGGTATCGATAAGAGCAATATCCGTTGGGTGATCCATTATAACATGCCTTCCAGTATTGAGAATTATTACCAGGAGATCGGACGGGCCGGACGGGATGGGATGAAAAGCGATACATTGCTTTTCCATTCATTAGGCGATATGATTATTCTCCGTCGTTTTGCCCAGGAGAGCGGACAGAACGAAATCAATATGGAGAAACTCAAACGGATGAAAAAATATTGCGAAACAGATATCTGCCGGCGGCGTATCCTGCTGAGTTATTTCGGCGAAGAGGCTACAGAAGATTGTGGCAACTGTGATGTCTGCAAAAACCCACCCCAACGTTTCGATGGCAGTATCCTGGTGCAAAAAGCGCTGAGTGCCATATACCGCACAGAACAGAAAGCGAATATCAAAACACTGATCTATATCCTGACCGGTTCCGACCGGGAAGAGATTATTGAGAAGGAATACGACCGGCTAAAAACCTATGGGGCCGGGAAAGACCTCTCCTATAAAGAGTGGAAAGAATATATCTACCAGATGATCCAGCTTGGATATATTGAGATTGACTATACGACCAACCATAAACTGCGGGTTACTCCCCTGGGACAACAGGTTTTATTTGGAGAGATCCGGGCAGAACTGGCTACCTACCGGTCCAGTGAAGAAAAAGGAATTTATACCAAAGGCAGAGGCAAGCAGGGCTTCCGCTACCGCCCGATCCGCCCGAAAGTATCTACTACTGTTGAAGAAACCTTACTTGATTCACTCCATCAACTCCGTAAACAGATTGCTGAAAAAGAGCAAACACTGGCCTATATTATCTTCTCTGATGATTCATTAAGTGATATGGTAGATAAAAAACCGATTACGATAGAAGAGTTTGGCGAGATACGCGGAGTAGGCCAGATCAAACAAGCGAAATATGGAAGGATATTTGTGGCTCTGATCCGGTTTGTTTTAAGATTGCCTAAGGAATAATTTTCCGGGCAGATTTATTTGATTGCAGAAGAGGTTGTCTCAAAAGTCCTGGTTAGTTCCCCGCGAAGTGAAGTGACCCCAAAAAGTTGGACAGATTATTTATTATATATGTTTTCAAAATGGGTCCTGTATTGTACAGGACTTATACCCATTAACGAGAGTTTGATTCTTTTTGTATTGTAATAGTGGATATATTTCTCTATTTCTTCTTTCAACTGCTTGACCGAGTCAAACTGCTTTAGATGGAAAAGTCCACTCTTTAAAATACCAAAGAAGTTTTCTATCACAGCGTTATCCAGAGGATCCCCTTTTCTGGACATACTCTGTAGAATACCTTTCTCTTGTAAGCGTACTCTATAGTCGTTCATCTGGTAATGCCATCCCTGGTCGGAATGAAGGATGAGCGACCGGTCAGTAGCCGGTAATTTTTCCAAGGCTTTCTCTAACATCTCAAGGACACTTTTAAAGGTGGGACGCTCAGAGAGGGTATAACTGATAATCTTCCGGTTATACAGATCTATGATTGGAGAGAGATAAAGTTTACTGCCTTTAATACTAAACTCAGTGATATCCGTAGCCCATTTTTGATTAGGGCTTTGGGACTGGAAGTTCCTCCCTAACACATTGGGGGCCACCTGAGCACGCTCTCCCCTATAGGACTTGTATTTGCGCCTCCTGGTGTGCGAGACTATCCCCAGGCAGCGCATCAAATCAAGGACAGTTTTGTGGTTCAGGGCGTAGCCTTGTTTTGAGAGTTCCACCCGGATCCGCCTATAGCCATAACAGCCTCTGTGTGTAGCATAGATCTTTCGGATCAAGTCTTTGTGCGTAGCATATTTATCTTCTTTCTCTCTTTTAGAGAGATGATAATAAAAAGTACTGCGTGAAAGAGAGGAGACTGAAAGTAAATCCGATAATTTATAGTAGCGCCTTAGTGCCTGGACCACACTCATTTTCTCCCTTTCTCCAGGGTAATCCTTTCTTGGACTAAGGCATCTAACTTTTTTAAATAGGCGTTCTCACAGTGCATCAGTTCTAATTCCCTTAAAAGCTCCTGGCGGCTTTTTAAAGAGTCGTCCTTTTCTTTATCCACAGGGATAGGGGCGGTTTTTTTCTTTCTTTTTTTCCATCAAAAATGCTTTTTCTCCATCCTTTTTATACCGGTACAACCAGCCACAAAGCGTACTTTGACTGGGTACACGGTATTTTAAACTGGCATCCAGCAAAGATAGTCCATTGGTTTGGATATCCTCCAAAATACGTAACTTAAATGAAAGGCTGTAAGGAACCCTGCCGCAAGGTGCTAATGCTTTTTTCCCATACGCTCTGTAGTGGGCTACCCACCAGCGAACCTGTCGATGACCGGCACCGATAAGCCCACCGGCCTGGCGAAAGGATAAATTATCCTCTAATACCGAGCGAACGGCTAAAAGACGTGCCTCCAAAGAATACTTGCTTTTCTGTGACATCTCAAGTTGAAGTTTGTGTCCAACTTTTTGGGGTCACTTCACTGCGCGGGGATCGTAGGTCGGCCTTAGGCAATTGCATTAAAACAGACAGCATAAGTTACAAAAAGATAAATATAAACCTGTTCTTTTGCGATCCCGGATCAAGCCCAGGGCTGTTAAATTCTCTTATCTTCAGTCCTGCAAGGACAGCCTATTCTAGCCCGGTACGCAGTGCCGGGTGGTTGATATGAATCTTTTTTGAGTGCTGTAAGCACGGCATAAAAATATACCTAAGATCAAATTTCCATTATGTCGTGCTTACAGCACTCCCACATCATTATATTCTTAACTACCCAGGGCGATACCCTGGGCTGGGATAGTCCGTCCTTGCAGGACTAAGGGAAGAGAATTTAACTGCCCTGGCATCAAGTCCGGGAACACTTTGTTTATTTACTTCTCTGTAAAGTATCGTTTTGAAGCACCCTCTATTTCGTCCCTATTACAAAACCGTTAAAATCCGACTTACTTTTTCCAATAAAAGGTAATGAAATACAAAATGGAAAAAAAACGTTACAAAAACGCAACTATTTTGAAACCTCTTCCCCCATTTTCTCCCGCTACCTTTGCCGCCAACATTAACACACACGATTATTAAATTAAACGAACTATTTCATGGCAAAAAAATTTATTTTTTTGGTAATAGGAGCACTCCTACTTATCAGCCCATTACATGCACAGGTAACCACCTCGGCAATGAACGGACGGGTTACAGAAGACGGGATAGAGGTGATCGGAGCACCGTACAGGCGATCCATACGCCTTCCGGCACCCGTTACGGAACGATCACGAATGTAGACGGACGTTTCTCTTTCCAGGGAATGCGTACCGGTGGACCCTATACAGTAGAGATCTCTTACATAGGGTATCAAACGGCTGTTTATACAGATATTACCCTGCAATTGGAGAAGCGTATGTACTGGATGCAACCCTCAACGAATCGTCGGAAGCACTGGACGAGGTGATTATCGTAGGCTCACGGTCTAAATTCGCAGGCGAAAAGACAGGAGCAGCGACTAATATCAACAACACGCAGTTAATGCTGCTTCCTTCTATCAACCGCAGTTTCGAAGACTTTACCCGTTTATCGCCTTATTCAGGTGGAAGGAATGGTTTTGGCGGGCGCGACGGACGTTTGAACAACGTAACGATCGATGGAGCCAATTTTAATAATAACTTTGGACTGAACGACGGACTTTCCGGTGGTGGTAATCCCATCTCATTGGATGCAATCGATGAATTACAGGTGAGTATTGCTCCTTATGATGTACGCCAGGCAAACTTTGTAGGAGCCGGGATCAATGCGATCACCAAGAGTGGTACCAATACCTATAAAGGTTCAGCCTATATGTATATAAGAAATGAAAAGCTACGGGGTAACTCGGTAGATGGAACCGACCTGGGTACCCGGGCGGAAGAGGCTACCAGAACGTATGGTTTTACTCTTGGAGGGCCTATTATTAAAAACAAATTGTTCTTCTTTGTAAATGGTGAATATGAAGATTCTCCTTCCCCGATCCACAAATGGAAGCTCTCTAATAACGGCATAGAAAATGGTGACCTGATGATTTCGCGTGTTACCGCCAATGACATGGAGAACTTTGCCAATGTATTGAGAAATAAATACGATTACGACCCGGGGTCGTATACCAATTACAGTGGTGGTACCGAAAATAAGAAGTTCCTTGCCCGCGTTGACTGGAATATCAACACCAACCATAAGTTAACCGCACGTTATAATTTTACCAAAAACGTACAGGATAATCCTACAAACGGATCTTCTACGGTTGGAACCCGTTCGAGCTACGACCGTATCTCCAGAAAGTCAATGGCTTTCCGCAATGCCTGTTATACCGTGGACAACCTGGTTAATTCATTGACTGTGGAATTAAACAGCCGTTTCAGCGAAAAGATTTCCAACCAGGTATTGGGAACATTCACTAAGATCAGTGATATGCGCGGATCGGGCTCGTCGCCATTCCCTCATATTGATATCTGGGAAGATGGAGATCCGTTTATGACAGCCGGGTATGAGTTATTTACATGGAATAACGGGGTAAAAAATAATATCTATACCCTTGTAGATAATTTTACCTATTATGTAGGAGCCCATAAGTTAACTGCCGGTATCAGCTATGAAGACCAGTGGGTATCTAACTCATACATGCGTTTCGGAACCGGATACTACCGGTATGCCAGCTTTGACGACTTTGCCAATGGCGGTGCACCGGTTGCCTTTGGTTTAACTTACGGATATGGCGGGGAGCTAAACCCTGCGGCAGAACTTCGTTTCGGTCAGCTGACTTTTTACCTCCAGGATGAATGGGATATTACCAACCGGTTTAAACTGACAGCAGGTATTCGTGGCGACTATACCATGTACCTGAATGACCTGGAAGAGAATACAGCCATCTCGGCGGCTACGTTTATGGACGGACAGAAAATTAACACCGGCTTATGGCCCAAATCCAGAGTATTATGGTCGCCCCGTGTTGGTTTTAACTGGGATGTATATGGAGACAAGTCACTGAAAGTACGCGGAGGAACAGGTATATTTACCGGACGTATCCCGTTGGTCTTCTTTACCAATATGCCGACCAATAGTGGGATGATCCAGAATACTTATACAACTACCGATGCGGCCGTACTGGAAAAGTTCAGAAACAATATGCTTACGGATGTAGACCAGATGAAACAGTTGCTCGGACTACCCGACCAGGCTGAGGCCACACTGCCCAGTTCGATCGCAGCCGTAGATCCCGACTTCAAACTACCCCAGGTATAGAAAACAACCCTGGCTGCCGACTATCAATTCCAGGTAAACTTTCCATTAACCCTTACCCTGGAAGCGATGTATTCAAAAGATATCAATGCCATCTGTCAGCGAAACCTGAATATGATCGACCTGGGAATAGATACTGATAATGAACTACCACGTTTCAACGGACCTGACAACCGATATATCTACCCGGGCAAAGATGCATGTAAAATCAATAGCAGTGTAGACGAAGCCATGGTATTAAGCAACACCGGCAAAGGATACGGGTACACACTCAATGCAACTGTTACCGCCGAACCGGTCAGAGATCTGAGCCTGATGCTGGCTTATACCCATACGGTAGTCAAAGAGATTTCAGATAACCCGGGTAGCCAGGCGGCTTCGGCATGGAATAACCAGGCTTCAGTAAATAGTCCTAACCAACTGGGTTTACAAAACTCACAGTATGTAACACCGAATAAGATCGTAGGCTCCCTTACCTACCGGATCCCTACCTGTTCAAACCAGAATGGAACTTCTGTAGGTATTTACTATACAGGATATAATGCAGGCCGTTACAGTTATACCTATTCTACCGATATGAACCAGGATGGAGTAATCAATGACCTTATGTATATACCAAAGACAAAGGATGAATTAACCTTTACCGACCTGAAAGATGGAGACGAGGTTTTATTCACCGCAGCCCAGCAGGCCGATGCATTCTGGAAATTCGTCAACCAGGATCCTTATCTTAAGAAACATAAAGGAGAATATGCAGAAGCCTATTCAGCATCTTACCCCTGGGTAAACCGCTTCGACGTAAAACTGGCAAAAGATTTCACAGTTAAAGTGGGTAAATCCATGAATACGTTACAGGTTTCTTTTGATATCCTGAATATCGGTAACCTGTTTAAAGATAGCTGGGGAGTAACCAAAACAAATGCAGTATCCAATAATGGAAAAGTACTCAAATATGAAGGAGTAAACGAAAAGAATGTTCCTGTCTATACCATGCATTACAATACTGAAGGTGATGAAAAACAACTTATTTCCGAGACATTCAACACCTATAAAAGTACTTCTAACTGCTGGCAACTACAGGTTGGGTTACGTTATATATTCAACTAATCAATCGCTGACTGATATAATACCTGTTGAAAACACCATTTAAACTAACCGGAAAATAAACCTCCGGTGAAAGCCGGTCCCACATTGGACCGGCTTTTTTATATGGCAGGTTGTTTTCTCTCCTTACCAGTCAAACAGAATTTATTTTGTGTAATATGTTTGTAAAAAGTTTATTGTTTCTTTGTGTAGCGGAAACGAAAATAGTTATGAATAGAATAAAATACTTTTCCCCTTTGCGGACAGAGACCCGCAATAGAGCCAATTGGCTTATCCTGCTTACAGCTACTACCGTATTAACAGGTGGCTGCAACTCCGGATACCAAATCAGCGCTATTGAAGGCCACTATATCCAGGTAACTCCTACGGCCCACCCCGACCCAACCGCGATCCAATTGGTCAATTCTTACCGGAGCCAACTGGAAGGAATTATTAATGAAGTGATCGGATATGCCACTACCGACCTGGTTGCCGGTAAACCGGAAAGCCCCCTCACCAACTTTACTTCGGATGTGATGCTTACCCTGGATACCCGCTATACCGGAGGCAAGCCTGCCGACTTCAGCCTGATGAATGTGAACGGGCACCGGGCAGCTATTAGAAAAGGAGATATTACCGTTGGCGATATCTACAGCACCTATCCTTTCGAAAATGAACTGATTGTTTTAACATTGAAAGGGGAACAGGTGCAGGAGGTATTCGAAGCCTACGCCCGTATGGGAGGAGCCGGGATTTCTTCTACCGTGCAATTGCAAATCAAGGATAAAAAGGTATCCAAAGCATTTATCCATGGCAACTCCGTAGATCCGGAGCAGGTATATACTGTAGTTACAATCGATTACCTGGCAGAAGGAAACAACGGGATGAAGCCACTCACCAAAGCACTTTCGGTAACTCCTGTCAATATTACCTTACGGGATCATATGCTTGACTATGTACGCAATACATCAGCCAGCGGCCAGCAGATCAGTGCCACAACCGACCAGCGTATCACCCTGGAATAAAACCCGCAAATATTTTAACAATGAAAGCAAGCTATTATATTTTTATATGCCTTTGGATAACTACTTTATCTTTAAGTGCACAGAAACAGACCGAATTAGTTATTCTCCATACCAATGATACCCATAGCCAGATCGAGCCTTTATCAGCTTCCGATATGCATGCGCCCAACCAGGGGGGGGGATTGGTAAACCGTAAAGCGGTTATAGATAGTATCCGCAACATCCATCCGCATGTATTGCTACTGGATGCCGGTGACTTTGTACAGGGTACACCTTATTACAACCTATTTAAGGGTAGAGCTGAGGTAGCAGGTTTAAACCTGTTTGGCTATGATGCTGTTACGCTGGGTAACCATGAGTTTGATTATGGACTGGATACCTTACAGGTAGTACTACAGGATTTAACTTGTCCGGTTATTTGCTGTAATTACGATTTTACCGGAACTCCATTACAAGGGATGACCGAACCTTATGTAATTATCCGGAAAGGAAAGATAAAAACCGGTATTATCGGGGTAGGGATTGATCCGGAGGGACTTATACAAAAAGATAAATATGAAGGAATGAAATTCCTGCCACCTGTAGAGACAGTTAACCGGTATGCCGGATTACTCAGGAAAAAGATGAAATGTGATGTAATTATTTGCCTGAGCCACCTGGGATATGAACCCGACCTTAAACTGGCCGGACAATCGACGGAAATAGATATTATTATCGGAGGGCATTCGCATACTTTTCTGGAAGGTCCCAGCCGGCAACTCAATGCAAAGGGGCGGGAAGTAATTGTTTATCAGGCAGGCAGTCGTGGCAGCCAGCTCGGTGAAGTAAAGGTGCAATTAATGAAAGGGCGCAGGAAATAAAACTCCGGAAAAGAATAAAGTACCTAGTTCCCCGCACAGGCGGGGATCGCATAAGAGCAGGCAGAATAAAAATAGAGGATAAAAGTCGGTTTCTTTCCTGTTCCCCGCCTACGCGGGGAACAGGAAAGTATTTAAAGATTCATTTAGTTATTCAGTCAGTATCGAATAAGGTTAGTAACCGGCAATTCTATCTCTCCAAACCCGATCATTGCATTAAAAATACGGATGCGCTCATACCGGCTAAGCGCTGCTACCGGAATATCACCCATAACTAGTTCTCTCTTTTCCAGTAAAGCCGCCCTATGTATTCCTTCCAGTAACGGTACGGCAGGAGTTATCCAGACAGTTCCATCCCACAAAGCAATATTAGCAAATGAAGTATCTGTGAGTAAGCCATTCTTTACGATCAGGATCTCATCTGCATCACCCCGTAAAGCGGCCAGTTTATCCAGTTCACTTCTATCTGCCGTTTTATACCGGTAGTCAATGGTATCCGAATTTACCAGCCGGAGTGTCCGGATAGTACGTAGCTGATAAGGGTGGTATTCCACCTGCTCCACCGTTTCTTTATAGAGTATCCGGCATTTGGTACGTGTTATAGAACCGGCCGGGTCTATCCAATCACGAAGATCAATCTTATCTGTTACTCCAAACAGCTCCTGCCGGGTAGCATTCATCCGCCAGTTATGGAATTCGACATGAAAGATCCGGCCTTCTTCGATCCGTAAAGATTCAACGCAGAGGGACATATACTTTTTTATCATTTCGTTATACTCATCTTCCGGCAGGCTGCGGGTGGTGATGCCTCCGCCGCTCCGGAATAAAAACTCTTCTCCCTTTTGCTCTATGAAACGGATCATTACGGCACTATCCAGTTTATTACCATCAAAATAGCCGCTTATACCTGTATAGAAACCACGCGGAGAGGTTTCAGCCTCCTCAATGATCTCACATGTTTTCTTTTTAGGAGCTCCGCTGATGGAGCCGGCAGGCAGGAGGCGGAGCAGAAGATCTCCCAACCGGCTTTTCCAGCCGTCCGGCAACCGGCCACTGATTTCAGAGCTGGCCTGTAATAAAGGCCCCCGGTTGGTTTCCAGGCGTTCGATATAGCGGTAGCGGATTACTGCCACATCGGTTGCCACCATACTCAGGTCATTACGGATCAGATCTATAATGGTAGCATGCTCGCAAATTTCCTTTTCGTCATTTTGTAATTGTTTGCAGGCATCCGGCAAGGTTGCATCCCTTGTACCTTTCATTGGATAGGAATATATTTTCCCTCCTTCTATCTTCACAAATATTTCTGGTGAAAAGAAAAGGAAATGATCTTTCATCCACACTTTATAACGGGCATTTACCTGTTGAAAGAGTTGTTTCAGGTTCAGTTTATTTAAGAGGGGGCGTTGTACAGGTCAGGTTTACCAGGTAGGAATCGCCTGCCAGCAAATGTTCCCGTACTATCTGGAAAGCATGGGCATACTCTTCAAAAGAGACCGGATTTATATTCCACTCTACCTGATAATCTGCCGGATTTGATACCTAACAGCTATTATTGGTAAATCCGTCCAGATTATATAATACCTCATCCGGATCGATATCCTCTACCGCCCGGACAAACCATTGCGCTGCTTTATAGTCGACAATAAAAATAAGAGGCTGTCCGGCTGCTCCCCATTGGTTGATCAGCCGGACAGCCTCTTCCTGATTATAAAAATTCATTTTTGTTATAACAAAAAGCGTTCGGTCAGTCCATCAAAAGCGTCGATCCGGCGATCGCGGAAGAAAGGCCACCAGCGGCGTACGTTTTCACTTCGTTCTTTATCTACCTCTATTACCCGTATCTCTTCCTTATCGTTGGGAAAAACAGTTAGTAATTCGCCCTGCGGACCGGCTACAAAACTATTTCCCCAGAATTGGATACCATTGGTTTGTCCGGAAGGATCGGGCTCATGGCCGGTGCGGTTTACCGTGATAACAGGCAAGCCATTCGCTACCGCGTGACCGCGTTGTACGGTTACCCATGCATTCAGTTGTCGCTCCTTCTCTTCCGGGGTATCGCTACTCTCCCATCCGATCGCTGTAGGATAAATCAGCAATTCTGCTCCCCGCATCGCCATCAGGCGGGCTGCTTCCGGATACCACTGATCCCAGCAAACCAGTACGCCCAGCTTACCTACAGATGTTTGGATCGGCTCAAAGCCCAGGTCACCCGGTGTGAAATAGAATTTTTCGTAATAAGCCGGATCATCAGGGATATGCATCTTGCGGTATTTACCGGCAATGCTTCCATCTTTTTCCAGTACGACTGCTGTGTTATGGTATAAACCGGGAGCTCGTTTTTCAAATAACGATAATACCAGTACGACCCCCAGCTCTTTCGCCAACTGCCCGAACGTTTCGGTAGACGGACCAGGTATAGGCTCTGCCTGGTTAAACAGTTCCGTATCTTCGGTCTGGCAGAAATAGAGTCCGTTATGGAGTTCCTGCAAGACAACCAGTTCAGCCCCTTCGGCTACACATCGGCGGATATTTTGTTGTAATTTGGTAATGTTAGCAGCGATATCGCTGCTATTGCTTTGTTGTATTAATCCTATTTTCATTTCTTCAAATTATCTGATCACACCTTCGGGATACTGCATCGTTACGCAATGCAACGAACCATGTTGTTTGATAAGTGGCAGGCAGTTGATACCTACGATCTCCCGGTCTGGAAACGCCTGTTGCAGGGCATCTGCTGCCTGCTGGTCTTTCGGTGAGTTATAGAAAGGAACCAGTACGGCACTATTTATGATCAGGAAGTTGGCATAGGTAGCCGGTAGGCGTTCGCCTTCCCAAATCACTTCATCGGCCATAGGGAGTGCAACCAGGTTATAAGGGGTGCCGGCTGCTGTCATAAATGCTTTCAGCTCCTGTTCCATGTTGGAAAGTTCTTCGAAATGTTCATCTTCCGGATCGGTACATTGTACATAGGCAATGGTATTTTCTGAGCAAAAACGTGCCAGGGTATCAATATGGCTGTCGGTATCGTCGCCGGCCAGGTAACCACTTTCCAACCAAAGGATTCGTTCGAATCCGAATATATCCTTTAGATGATATTCCAGTTGCTCTTTATTCAGGTATTCATTCCGGTTGAGGGAAGCAAGGCATTCTACTGTTGTAAGTAAAGTACCTTTCCCATCTGATTCGATACTTCCTCCCTCCAAAACAAACGGCTGCATATTTACCACCGGTACATTACCGGCAAACGTTCCGGAAATAAACAGGAGGCGGGTAATCAGGTTATCATAATTAGCAGGAAACTTCATCCCCCAGCCGTTAAATACAAAATCGTATATCACGGGGACACCCGCTTCGAATACGGTAATACCGCCGTGGTCGCGCGCCCAGGTATCGTTGGTATCCATTTCGCGGAAAATCACTTTATCGTAATCCACCTCGCCCAACTGATGCCTTACCTCCTCTTCATCGTGGCAAACAACCAGTAGTTTTTCCCGTTCCAACACTTCACGGGCAATCTTTACAAAACAGGGGATTACCTCGTCGAGGATAGGTGCCCAGTCCGTTCCTTCATGCGGCCAGGTTAGTTGTATCGCACTTTGCGGATACCATTCGGCCGGCAATACAAGCGATTTCTCTTCCGGCAGTACTCCGGTCATCTCCTGTGGCCAGGAAACAGAGTTGGGGGCTTCCGTATTCAGTCCGTAAGGATTTATAATTTCACGTGCCATGCCTACTCAAATAATACAATCTACTACTACCCGTGCTTCGCGTATCTTTTTACAATACGAACTGATTTTCACATGCTCAGGATGCACTTTATAGGTAGCCAGATCCTCTTCATTGTCGAAAGTAGAGATCAGGACTGCATCATAAGCCATCTCTCCGGATTTACAGTTAATACCCACTTCCAATGACCGTATTTCAGGAACAATTCCCACCAGTGCTTCCAGATGCTCTTTCATCCACAAAGCATTTTCGGCTTTTGTACGGCCTTCGCCTTCAGCCTTTAACTTCCACATGACCACGTGTTTCAGCATATTTCCTTTATTTATAAATGTGAATACAAAATTAGGTATAAGTTTTTACATAGCAATATATCTTTCAGAAACAGAAGATTCATTTAGCATTACTGTTTAAAATAGAAAAATTATATCTATATTTATCCTGGAGAATAGTACATGCAGAAGATGGTCATCTGCTTATTTGTTAACTTAACTTTAACCATAAAAACAAACCCTGATATGATTACTGAACGAATGACCCTCCAGGAAGTCGAATCAGAACTGCTTACTGATTCAGAGAACGTTTATAACTATATGGAAACACTTATGAAAAAATTTCGTCGAGTAGTTATAAAATCCAGTAAGTTTCCGGTATGCGTGGATAAATTGTATACCTCGAAACGTAAGAATAAATGGATAATTATCTTAAAAGCAAGCTCTAAAAAAAGATGTTGGCGAATTGACCCGGGGATTTGCTGTGTGCTATTATAATTCCAATCATGGTTATTATGCGGCTGTACTTAACCCCAAAGCTATCACTATTCATACGCCTCATTTCTTTAGTAGGTATGCACTACGAAAAGAGCTTCCTATACATGGAATAGACCTGATGATCCATTATTTTCGTAATAATACCCATTTTGTCTCCTGTATAGAAGAGATTACAAATCCGGATGGTTCTAAACAAAAGTTAATAGAATGTTCATCAGAAGAAGGTATTATGCTGGGATTAAGGCCCACAGAAACTATTTTTCTGGCAAAAACGTTTATTACCCGGGAGATGGCTAAAGGAGAGCAGGTAGAGCTTTTTGCTCTTTATGAAAACTGGCGCAAAGAAATATTCCAGAAAGGTTATCTGGAGGAGAATCTGTAAAATTTACGATATCTGAATTTTCAAGGTAAAAAGTTATTCCTATAGCGATTTTCAACCTTTCGAAGTAAAGGTTGTTCTGTATAAGACATATTAACGAGATTATCAATTATTTATAGGAATGGCGGAAGATATAAGTACTGCTGGTAAATGTAAATTAACAGGCTTATCCCAACAGGAGGTTAGCAGGCTGTTGCAACAATATGGTTATAATGAGACTGACGAAAAAAAGACATCCCTTTGGAAACTATTCTTTAAAAAATTCTGGAACCTGAGTGCCTGGATGCTGGAAGGCATCATTATCCTTTCTCTTATAACCGGCAACTATTCGGATGCAGCCGTAGTAAGTTGCTTTTTGCTGGTCAACTCTATCATTACATTTATACAGGATTACAAAGCCTCAGGAGCAAAAGAACTACTCAAACAAAAGCTCTTAATATCCGTACAGGTATTGCGTGATGCACAATGGAGAACGATTCCTGTACGCGAGCTGGTACCGGGTGATATCGTTCGGCTGCGTACAGGCGATTTTGTACCGGCCGACCTGCAAGTATTAAGAGGTAGTGCTACCGTCAATCAATCTTCGATGACCGGTGAAAGCGGCGGTATCAAAAAAAGAAGGGGATGATATCTATTCAGGTTCGGTCATTACGGCGGGTGAGACCACAGCCAGCGTCCGGTTAACAGGCAGCCATACATACTACGAAAAAACAATTAACCTGCTCAAAACCGCCGCACCCAAATCGCATGTAGACGAAGTAATCACCAGAGTAATCCAATGGCTTTCGGGGGTGATCGGAGTCATGCTTTTACTGGCAATACTTATCTCTCTGGTGAAAGGCATATCCATACTTTCCATTCTTCCGGTTATGGTTATCCTGTTTATGAATGCCATACCGGTGGGATTAACCGTGATGTTCTCTGTAAATAATGCCATCGGAGCCCGGCAATTGTTAAAAGAAGGGGTATTGGTTACCCGTATGAATGCGCCCAACGATGCAGCCAGTATGGATGTATTGTGTGTGGATAAAACGGGTACACTGACCAGGAACAACCTGTTGATTGCCGGCTTGATACCAGCAGACGGATTTACCGGCCGGGATGTATTATTATATGGAATACAGGCTTCACACGAAGCGGATAAAGATGCGATCGATATAGCCTTTATTCAAGCAGGTAAAAACAAAAAAAATAACGTCAGGTTCCTTTACACAACAATCGTTTACTCCTTTTACACCACAAAACAGGCATACAGAGGCTGTGATCCGGACAGGGCAGGAAGAGTATACCGTCTACAAAGGTTCTTTCGATACCATAGCCCAATTAACCGGGATAGATACACCCACTTTTTCAAAATGGCAAAAAGAGGTAGAAGATGCAGCCGTCAAAGGATACCGCGCCCTTGCCGTAGCCAAAGGAGAAAAAGACCAACCGCCCCAACTGGTTGGTATAGCTACCCTGTTTGATCCTCCCAGGGAAGATGCCGCCAGCCTGGTAGCAAAATTAAAGAAAATGGGTATCTCCATGAAACTGTTATCGGGTGATGCTTTACCTATTGCAACGGAAATAGCCCAAAAAACGGGCATTGGTTCCCGGCTGATAAAAGCGTCCGCCCTAAAAGACCAGGCATCGTTAGCCGGTCAACTGGAACAGTGCAACGGGATAGCGGAAGTATATCCGGAAGATAAATATAAGATCGTGAAGGCACTTCAAGCCAAAGGGCATATAGTAGGGATGACCGGGGATGGTGTAAACGATGCTCCGGCACTTAAACAGGCCGAAGTGGGCATAGCAGTACATAACGCAGTAGATGTAGCCAAGAGTTCAGCCAGTATTATTCTTACACGCGATGGTTTGCAGGGCATACTCAGTCCGGTAAAACTGGGACGTGTAACATTTGAGCGTTTCACGATCTGGTTATTAAATATACTTTCACGCACTTTACTGAAAGTATATTTTATCGTATTGGCCTTGATCTTATCGGATACATATGTAGTTTCGACAACGGTACTGCTCCTGTTATTGCTTATTACCGACTTTGTTTTTATTTCTACCACCAATGAGGAAGTGCATATCTCTGCAAAGCCCGATGAATGGGATAGTCGTAAATTAACATTGGTAGGTGCGGTACAGGGAATACTCATGTCGGTCGAAGCACTAGGGCTGCTGGCTATCGGATGGCATTCCTTCAACCTGGGTTCCCATCCGGGACAGCTCTATACATTCAGCTATGTGATCCTACTCTCTTTTTCACTTATGGTCGTTTTTGTAGTACGTGAAAAAAGACATTTCTGGAGTTCTGCGCTTGGCAGGTTAGATACATTTTTAATAGCCGGCAACCTGCTGATCGGATTTGTCGTATCGATTACAGGCCTTGTCGAATTAAAACCTATCCTGTGGTAGCAAACCCTGCTCATCTTTGGGTATGTCGCCTTTGTTACGCTGGTGATTAACGACTATATCAAGTATATTATATATAAACAATCCCGTTTTAAAGCCTAAATGTGTAACGGATACCATTGCCTAATTAAAAGAGATTGCTTACATTTACATTTTGAAATTGATAGTATACACTAATTTTCCGGACTATGAATATCCAACAACTCGAATATATACTTGCCGTTGATAAATACCGTCATTTTGCCAAAGCAGCCGAACATTGCCGGGTAACCCAACCTACGCTTAGTATGATGATCCAGAAACTGGAAGATGAACTGGGCGTTAAACTGTTTGACCGTACCCTGCAACCGGTAGCACCTACCCCGGCAGGCCGTAAGGTAATAGACTAGGCCAGAAAGGTATTGCATCAGGCGGCCCTGATAAAAGATATTGTTAACGAAGAAGAGCACTCCCTTGCCGGCACCTTCAAACTGGCCGTACTCCCAACCATAGCCCCCTACCTCCTCCCCCGTTTTTTCCAGCAGCTTACCGAAAAGCATCCGGATATGGACCTGCGGATCCTGGAGATGCAGACTGTACCTACTATACAGGCATTACAAAAGGGAGAGATTGATGCAGCAATTATTGCCTCCTACCCGTTGGAAGCAAATATGCAAAGCGAAAGCCTCTTTTATGAAGAATACTTCGCATACGTATCCCGTAAAGAGAGTTTATTTAAAAAAAAGATTTAATCCGTACGGCAGATGTCAACGACGAACGTTTATGGCTACTCGACGAGGGCCATTGCTTCCGCGACCAACTGATGCGTTTCTGCCAGATGGAAAAGGTAAAGCTACGGCAGGCTGCTTACCGGCTGGGGAGCCTTGAAACCTATATGCGTATGGTAGAGAGTGGAAATGGCGTTACCTTTATTCCGGAGCTGGCCGTAGACCAATTACAGGGAGAACAAAAAGAGCTCGTCCGTCCGTTTGCCATTCCGAAGCCCACCCGCGAGATTGTATTTGTAACACGCAAAGACTTTATCCGCCATAGCCTGGCAGAGGTTATCAAAGACAGTATCCGCAAATCAGTACCCAAAAAGATGCTCAAATTACAGGGCGAACAACGTTTAGTATAATTTTATTAAAGGAACCTGAAAAAAAATATCTCTTTTTGTTTGCGGTTCCAAAAAAGCGTTACTTTTGTCCCGAAATAACTCAGAAACGAGAACAAATGAATCGATTTAGCTTTACATACTTCTTTTATTACTTTTACTTTAGCAGAGTGAAGGCAGGAGTTTGTATGTAAGATCGATAATGAATATGAAGTATCAAGAAACAATATAAAGTCCTGCCGAATCCGGTGGGACTTTTTTGTTCGAAAACACGATAAAACAACACGATGAAAAAGAAAGTAGCAATCCAGGGAGTTAAGGGTGCATACCACGAGATCGCCGCCCGCAATTTCTACGAAGGGGAAGAGATCGAGATCCTTCCCTGCATCACCTTCAGAGATGTGGTGAATGCAGTCCGCAAAGACCCTTCGGTATATGGCATTATGGCAATCGAAAATACGATCGCAGGCGGATTATTGCAGAACCACGAATTGATACGCGAAAGCGGTTCATTTATTATCGGTGAATACAAACTGCGCATTTCGCATACACTGGCTGCCCTTCCCGGAACTACTATTCATGACGTGACAGAGGTAAACTCCCACCCGATCGCCCTGATGCAATGTACCGAATACCTCGATACCTTACCCCATATAAAGATAGTCGAGAAAGAGGATACCGCGCTCAGCGCCCGGTGGATAGCAGAAAAGAAGCTCGAAGGACATGCAGCGATCTGTAGTAAGCTGGCAGCCGAAATGTACGGGCTCGAGATACTGGCAGAGGGAATAGAGACAAACAAACGCAACTTCACCCGTTTCCTGATCATAGCCGACCGGTGGACAGCAGAAGAAGAACTGAAAAGTACAAAAGTTAACAAAGCCTCCCTCGTTTTCACCACTCCCCACACCGCCGGCAGCCTCTCGCAGGTTCTTTCCATCCTCTCCTTTTACAACATGAATCTTTCGAAAATACAGTCGTTGCCAATTATCGGCAGGGAATGGGAATACCAGTTCTATATCGACCTTACATTTACGGATTATACAAAATACAGGCAGGCATTAGATGCCATCATGCCGCTTATCAGGAACTTTAAAATTTTAGGTGAATATGCAGAAGGAAAACAAAGCGTGTAATATAGCTCCTGCCAACCGGGTGGGAACCGTACAGGAGTACTATTTCTCCAGAAAACTGAAAGAGATAGCCGAAATGAATGCGGCCGGAAAAGATGTGATCAGCCTGGGTGTGGGCAATCCCGACCTCCCTCCTTCGGAAGCTACGATCGAGGCATTGTGCGAACATAGCCGCAAATCCGATACCCATGGTTACCAGCCCTACGTAGGTATACCGGAACTCCGGAAAGCATTTGCTGCCTGGTATCATAAATGGTATGGCGTAGAGCTGGATCCGCTCACAGAGGTGCAACCGCTGATCGGTTCGAAAGAGGGAATCCTGCATACGTCATTGGCTTTCCTGAATCCGGGCGATGGTGTACTGGTGCCGAATCCGGGTTATCCTACTTATACTTCGGTAAGTAAACTGGTAGGTGCCGAAGTGGTTTATTATGAATTAAAAGAAGAGCTTGGCTGGCAACCTGATTTTGAGGAGCTGGAAAAGCAGGACCTTAGCCAGGTAAAATTGATGTGGGTGAACTACCCCAATATGCCAACCGGTGCCAATGCTTCTGTTGAGCTATACGAAAAACTGGTTGCTTTTGGTAAAAAGCATGGGATTGTGATCTGTAATGATAATCCTTACAGTTTTATTTTGAATAATAACCCGCTAAGTATCCTGAGTATCCCGGGCGCAAAAGAGATCTGTATCGAGATGAACTCAATGAGTAAATCACATAATATGCCGGGCTGGCGTATGGCAATGCTCGCTTCAAACGCCCAATTTGTACAATGGATACTGAAAGTGAAAAGTAATATCGACTCCGGGCAGTTCAAACCGATGCAATATGCCGCTATCGAAGCATTAAATGCACCCAAAGCGTGGTACGACCAGATGAATGAGGTATACGGTAGCCGCCGCGACCTGGCCGGGCAAATTATGGATACATTAAATTGTACTTACGATAAAAACCAGGTAGGCATGTTCCTGTGGGGTAAGATACCGGCAGAAGCAGAAAGCAGTGAAGCGATTGCCAACAAGGTATTGTATGAAGCCAACGTCTTTATTACCCCCGGATTTATTTTCGGTAGCCGTGGCAAACGTTACATCCGTATTTCCCTGTGTTGCAAAAACGAAACATTAGAAAAAGCATTAAAACGAATACAAGCAATAATTAAATAACAAACAGATAAAGATGAAAATGGAATTAGAATCGATCTTATTACCGGGTGTTGACAACCAGCGTCCGATCGTGATCTCAGGACCTTGTAGTGCTGAAACAGAAGAACAGGTTATGGAAACAGCCCGCGGACTGGCTGCCAAAGGAGTGAAAATATTCCGTGCGGGTATCTGGAAACCCCGTACTAAACCGGGAGGTTTCGAAGGGATCGGAGCAGAAGGCTTGCAATGGCTGAAAAGGGTAAAAGAAGAAACCGGTATGTATGTGACTACCGAAGTGGCTACAAAAGACCATGTATTCGAAGCCTTGAAAGCCGGTATCGATATCCTGTGGATCGGTGCACGTACAACCGTCAACCCATTTGCCGTACAGGAAATTGCCGATGCCCTGAAAGGGGTGGATATTCCTGTATTGATCAAAAACCCGGTAAATCCCGACCTGGAATTATGGATCGGTGCTTTCGAACGTTTATACAATGCAGGTATCCGCCGTCTGGGTGCGATCCATCGCGGATTCAGCTCATACGATAAAAAGATATACCGTAACCTTCCGCTATGGCACATTCCGATCGAACTGCGCCGCCGCATGCCGGAACTGCCTATGTTCTGCGATCCCAGCCATATCGGTGGCAAACGCGAACTGATCGCTCCGCTTTGCCAGCAGGCCATGGACCTAAAATTTGAAGGGCTGATCATTGAGTCACATTGTAATCCGGACTGTGCATGGAGTGATGCTTCCCAACAGGTTACTTCCGATGTGTTGGATTATGTGTTGAACCTGTTGGTCATCCGCGAAGAGAACCAGACTACCGAAAACCTGTCAGAACTACGCCGCCAGATCGATGCGATCGACGAGCAACTGCTGGAACTACTGGCTAAGCGCATGCGTATCTCACGTGAGATCGGCACCTATAAAAAGGAGCACAATATGCCTATTCTGCAATCACCCCGTTACAGCGAGATCCTTGAGAAACGCAGCAACATGGGTGAATCGATGGAACTGGATGCCGAGTTTGTAAAAAACATCCTGAAAGAGATACACGAAGAATCGGTACGCCAGCAGATGGTGATTATGAACGAACAGGCTTAACAGCAGATGAAGATACTGATACTGGGTGCCGGAAAGATGGGTTCTTTCTTTACCGACCTGCTAAGTTTCGACCACGAAGTGGCTGTATTGGAAAAAGACCCGAAGCGGTTGCGTTTTATCTACAATGCACTTCGTTTCCAAAGCCCGGAAGAGATCGTTGAGTTTGCTCCGGAGCTGGTGATCAACTGTGTGACATTGAACCATACGATCGATGCCTTCCAAGCTGTATTACCTTACCTACAGCCCTATTGTATTATTTCGGATATTGCTTCGGTAAAAACAAGCCTGCAGGAGTTCTATAAAACATGTGGCTTCCCGTATGTTTCAACCCACCCGATGTTTGGTCCTACTTTTGCCAACCTGGGTAACCTGGAAAAGGAGAATACCATTGTTATTTCCGAAAGCGACCATCTGGGCAAAGTATTTTTCAAAGACCTGTATGCTAAATTGAAGCTGAATATCTTTGAATATACATTCGAAGAGCACGATAAGGTAATGGCTTACTCACTGGGTATCCCGTTTGCTTCTACCATTGTGTTTGCTTCGATTATGAAGCACCAGGATGCACCGGGTACTACGTTCAAACGGCATATGCGCATCGCATGCGGCCTCTTGTCGGAAGATGATTATCTATTGACTGAAATCCTTTTCAACCCACGTACCCCGTACCAGATCGAGCGGATACAGAAAGAGCTTTCAACCTTACAGGAGATCATTCAGAAGAAGGATACGGATGCGATGAAGGATTATTTGAAAAAGATCCGGAAGAATATTGAATAGGTAATCCCAATAAAAACTCGTAATATATACCTACCAATTAATCTGCTTGATTAACTGGTAGGTATTTTTTTGCCAATCAACAAACAATCCCTACACAAACAACCCTCTCTAATATCATAGTTCCAAATATCACCTAAAAGCTTATCTATAAATCTTTATTTATACTTACCTGCTGTCTTTACAACTATAGAATATAACAGAAAAAACACCGCTAAAAAAGCAGAAATTATGTCGCAATACTGTCTTTACAGCTATAGAATATAACAATAAAATTATCAATCACTTAAAAGGCTACCTTTAATTATTTTCCTTTAACTTTAACATTAGCAAATATATAAATTTATTCGCAAATGTATCCTTATACAGGTACAAAAAGGTAATTTAATAAACTACCGGCTACTATAACTAATTAATTCTCAAAACGATAACAAAAAATATAATTTCGCAAGAAAAATTCTTTTTCCTTAAGTATAACTATTTTGAGAAAACCTTCTATCCCATACTTCATACAGACACCTAATTATCAGTTAATTATATCAACATATCTCTATTTAATTTAAATGATTATCCGCATAATGTCCTATTATAAATTCTGGATTTG
>JAJPZJ010000175.1 GCA_021204405.1 Tannerellaceae bacterium
TCCGACTTCAAATCCAGAATTTATAATAGGACATTATGCGGATAATCATTTTATATAATTCCTGTTCTTCCCATCCATATTCCTTATTTGCGGGGAAGAGAGGGATTTTAAATTCGATGGAATGTCCCGGTAATACTTCGTTTGTACTCCAATAATAGGCTGAATAGGAGGGATAATAGTAGCGATACCAATATTCCTTTCCTCATTATAATATTCAATGTAATAATGATTATAAGGCGCAATCGGGTGGTTGGAAAGGTTACTGATCGTTAAGGTAAACGAATCTTTACGGGCATTTATATCAAATATATTTTTTTCCAGCTTTGCCGTAAAATGCTCTTCAGGGATTTTTTTCTACTGGTTGGAAAGAAGTTTCATTTTGTTCGGTAAGGTAGAATTCGGTTGTTAAGATAAGGGATATCTCTTTATGTACCCTGTATCTTCCGGGAATCCTGGGAACATCCGGTTGAAAATATATTTTTGTTTTCATCCTTCCTCCGTCCGATAATAAGATATATCCTATATCTGCAGAACTAATGGCGGCCAGAGGAGAGTTTTTCCACTTTCCATCCTCATAATATTGCATCCGGTACCGGTCGCCGAAGCTCCCATAAAAAGGCGAGAAATTGTAGATAGTTCCTTCGATTACATCTACCGTATCCGGATAGCTGGTTGCCAAAGTTAAACAAACCGGAAACTTCTTACTGGTGATAGCGTTTGTGTGTCCTGTAACGATGGGGAACGTATCCCGTGGCTGCATCAATTCAATTAATGGATCGACGGTGGGCATTTCTATTGAGTCTGCTTCAGGAATATCTCCTTTTTACCTGCTTGTGGAAGAGCATGCCGTATGTAATAGTAGAAAAGAGATCAGATAATACACTGCTTTCATATCCGGATCTTATTTAAATTTATTCTTATTCCGTCGGTTGTTGCAACAGCGCTAATGCCTTATTCTCGTGCATCTCCATTATCTCCCGTTCGCCAGGCCCTTTGTCGTCAACACCACATAGATGAAGAATACCGTGGATGATCGTGCGGTTCAGCTCCTCTTCATAGGTTACTTCGAACTTTTCGGCGTTGGTTTTTACCGTATTCAGGCTAATAAAAAGGTCGCCTGAAAGGGTATTGCCTTCAGTGTAGTCGAAGGTGATGATATCGGTGTAATAATCATGTTGCAGATATTGGCGGTTTACCTCCAGGATCTTTTCGTCTGAACAAAAGATGTAGCTGATATCACCTGCTTTTTTTCCGAAAGAGGCAGCTACCTCTTTGATCCAGCGGTTTATTCTTCTTTTCCTGATCGCAGGAAGTTTTATATCTTCAGCATAATAAGCTATTGCCATAAGTCATTTTTTATACGTATGAGAAAAACATGTAAGTCAGCAGGACGGCTGTTATAGCCCCTATCAGGTCGGCAAACAGGGAACATTGTATCGTATAACGCGTATTCCGTATTCCCACACTTCCGTAGTAGAGGGCTACCACATAAAAAGTAGTATCGGTAGAACCTTGTACAATAGATACCAGGCGGCCAACGAATGAATCGGCACCATATGTATTCATAGCATCCAGCATCATTCCCCGTGCGCCGCTTCCACTTAATGGCTTCATCAATATAGTAGGAAGTCCCTCAACGAAGCGGGTATCCAGCCCAACGGCGGCAACGCCTGCACGTGCCAGGTCAATCAGGAAATCCATTGCCCCCGAAGCCCGGAAGATACCAATACCCACCAGGATCCCTATCAGGTAAGGAATAATGGTAACCGCCGTTTTGAACCCCTCTTTAGCCCCTTCAATAAACGCATCGTACACATTGATCTTCTTCCGCATACCACTGACTATAAAGCCGCAGATAATGGTAAAAAGTAATGTATTGGCAAAAAGGGTAGAGTAGAGGCTTGCCTGTTCCTGGTCGATCGTATTGAAAAGCCATACCAATCCTCCGATTACAGCTACCAACCCTCCGAAAAAGAGAAGGAGGCTTTTCTGTAAAAGATTGATCTTCTGTCTGAAACAAACCAATAAGACTGCCACCAGTGTGGAAGCAAACGTGGCCAGCATAATCGGTAAAAAAACATCCGACGGATTAGCAGCCCCCATCTGTGCCCGGTACATCATAATGGTAATAGGGATCAAGGTAAGGCCAGACGCATTGATACACAAAAACATGATCATCGGGTTGCTGGCCTTCTCTTTATCCGGATTTAACTCCTGCAACTGCTGCATGGTTTTCAGCCCCATCGGTGTGGCCGCATTATCCAGCCCCAACAGATTAGCCGAAATATTCATAAAAATAGAACCTGTTACCGGATGATTTTCAGGGATCCCCGGAAACAACTTCCCGAATACCGGTGCCGCCACACGGGCAAAGGTTTGGATAACGCCTCCCATCTCCCCGATCTTCATAATACCCAGCCAGAGCGACAGCACCCCTGTCAGCCCGATAGATATCTCAAAACCGGTTTTGGCAGATTCGAATGAAGAGTTGATAATCTGAGTAAAAACCTCCGTATCTCCCAGCAGGATAAGTTTTCCCGCAGCAACCACGAAAGCGATCAGGAAAAAAGCGATCCAGATATAATTTAGCACCATAGTTGTGTATTGTCAGATGCAAAAATAGTAATTCTTCTTTGTATTGACAGGCTGTTTATGTAATTTTGATACCTTAAAGTACTTACGACTTAATCGGATGAAAAAGAAGATACTGGTAACTTATGATATGTTCCGGGAAGGGTTTACCGAACTCGAAAGTAAATACGACGTTACTTTTCCCGATGGCAGAGACTTTACGTACGACGAAGTATATGAAATGCTACCCGGCTACGATGCCCTCTGCTCGATGTTTAACTTTCCGGTAGATAAAAAACTGATCGACCGGGCGAATGGTTTACAACTGATAGCCAATTATGCCGTAGGCTATAACAATATTGATGTAGCGTATGCCCTGGAAAAAGGGTTGACAGTAGCCAATACCCCCGACCCGGTAACTAACCCAACGGCCAACCTGGCATTAGGCCTGATCATCGACACTGCCCGGTGCATCACCGAATGCGACCACAAGCTCCGTAGCCAGGGAAAAGAGATGAAGATCGGCGTACTGGAAAACCTGGGCGTTTCGGTATCCGGCCAGACGCTGGGCATTATCGGTATGGGCCGTATCGGCAAAGCCCTCTGTAAACGTGCCCGCACCTGTAGTATGGAGGTCATTTACTACAACCGCCACCAGTTGGATATGGCCGAAGAAACGAAACTGGGAGTTACCTATGTCTCCAAAGAAGAGCTACTCCAACAGGCCGATTTCATTTCACTCAACGCCCCTTATACACCCGAAACTTTCCATATGATCGGGGAAGAAGAATTCAATAAGATGAAACCATCGGCCATCCTGATCAATACCGCCCGTGGCCCATTGGTAGACGAACAGGCACTGGTAAAAGCCTTACAAACCGGCCGGATACACGGTGCCGGACTGGATGTATTCGAGTTTGGCGATTACCCCTTGCCCGAACTACTGGAAATGGACAATGTAGTCCTCACTCCTCATATTGGAACCCAAACGATAGATACCCGGATCATCATGGCCCGTATCGTAAGTAACAATGTAATCGGATTCTTTGAAGGCGACCGTCCTGTTTCACGTGTCCTGCGCCCATGACAGCTAAATTTATCTTATCCGAGCTATTTTCGATGGCTAATCCGGAGAAAGCGGCTTTTCTGCAAGGATTCTTTAAAACCGGCCCGGGACAATATGCAGCCGGCGACAAGTTCCTGGGTATTGTGAACCCCATAACCCGTAGCATAGCCAAAGCTAATCGCGAAGCCCCTTTGGCCGAAGTACAACTTTTGCTGCAAAGCGAATATCATGAAGCCCGTCTGTGTGCTTTGGTAATCCTGACTGAGCAGTTTAAACGAACAAAAGAAGTAGCTAAACGGCAGGAAATATATAACCTCTATCTGGCAAATACTGCTTATATCAATAACTGGGATCTGGTAGATGTTACCTGTCCCCATATAGTAGGTGTATGGCTATTGAATAACGACCGCTCTATCCTGTATCAACTGGCGGCAAGCGAAAATATGTGGGAACAGCGCATGGCTATCGTATCAACTGTAATACTGATCAAAAACCAGGAATTTGAAGATACCTTCGAATTAGCCCGCTGCCTGATGAATCATCCACACGACCTGATGCACAAGGCCGTTGGCTGGATGCTACGTGAAATAGGAAAAAAAGACCGCGAAGCCTTAACCGGTTTTCTGGAAGCGTACACCACCCGGATGCCTCGTACGGCACTCCGGTATGCTATTGAACACTATCCCGAAGACCAGCGACAATATTTTTTAAAGAAGAAATGAATAGATTAAACGAAGAGACAAAACAATTACTCCGCTTATGGGCAGAGACTTACAACACCAAAGCCTTTATCGAGACAGACCCAATCCAGTTTCCCCACCGCTTCACCCGGAAAGAAGATATCGAAGTATCTGCCTTCCTTACGGCATGGATTGCTTACGGGCGCCGCCCGTTAATCCTACGGAAAGCCGAAGAGATGCACAGCCTGATGGGTGCCAGCCCGTATGAATGGATTATAAACGAAGGCTATAAAGCGATTATACCGGAAAA
The DNA here is from genome assembly GCA_021204405.1 of Tannerellaceae bacterium. Taxonomy (GTDB): domain Bacteria; phylum Bacteroidota; class Bacteroidia; order Bacteroidales; family Tannerellaceae; genus JAJPZJ01. Next base: position 4,628 of record JAJPZJ010000175.1, read on the forward strand.
ACTCTGCCCCGGTCCCCGTCAAACCTTTTACCGGTTTTTTACGTTATCCGATTTCCGTATCCTCTGTGCCAGCCTACGCGAAATCTATAAAGAACATGGCTCGCTGGAATGGGCATTGGCTGCCGGTAAAAACCCGAATCCGGTAGTAAAACTACAGGAGCTGTTTACCGACCTGAAAGGAATACCTGTATTGGGTGGAACCTCTGCCTGTAAACGTTTAGCCATGCTACTGCGCTGGCTGGTACGTAACGACGGCATTGTCGACCTCGGTATCTGGCAGGAAGTAATCCGCCCGCATGAACTGATCATCCCTTTAGATACCCATGTATACCGGGTCTCCCTCGAAATGGGATTTACTTCCCGCAATGTAGCCGATCTGCGCACTGCTCTGGAAGTAACAGAGGTACTTCGTGAAGTCTTCCCCGATGATCCCGCCCTGGGCGATTTCTCGCTGTTTGGCTATGGGGTGAACCGATAATTCCCCTTCTAATAAGCCATGGACCCTACCGGAGTCGAATGTAAATAGTTATTACCTACTTTTATCTGTTCCCCGCGAAAACGGGGATCGCACCAGAACTGTCTATTTGTAATATTAAAAAACAGAAAAATACTGTCTGTCCTAATGCGATCCCCGCCTTCGCGGGGAACTAAGGCTTTTTATTTTTGTTGTTTATATTTTGATAATTATAATTATAGAATAAACTACGCTCAAAATCTTTTGAATATTACTGGGTACCCCTCAGGGTTATGTATATATAAGTTCTTCGTACTTGTCAGTTTACAAATTGTCCCCTGCTTCATCTGCAACTTACTTTGGACTTATCTTTCCACTATTTTATATATCATCATTATTATTTTCCTGATTCGGCAATATAATTGTCTGGGATACAATACTTTTTGTGCAGAGAGCGTTTATATTTCTATGTTCCACGATCGTGAAACGTACGTTCTACGACCGTGGAACTTACGTTCTACAATTGTGAAACCTACGTTCCACGACCGTAGAACGTAAAAAACAACCGAAGCCAGCAAAAAATATAACATAGGTCAGTAAGAAATAGTAATGAGAAAGAAAATTTTATTAATGGGTTGGCGTACACCTGTCCGATGACCTGTAATTCTCTCCGGCTAAAAATAACATATCCTCTCTCAGTTCCCCGCGTAGGCGGAGACTGCATCAGAACAGCTCAAAATTACTGGTTTTTGTATTTGAGACAGGTTGGTGCAGTTCCCGCCATCGTGGGAAACTGAGAATTACGGCTTCTATTTTATATTATATTCATCCCCTTAAGCAACCGGATACAGACAAGGGCAAGCCCGGCAGTGGCTTCTTTTCTTCCCGCAGAGAGCAAACAAATTGGCTAGTGCAATGAAGAAAGAAAAGAACGGCTCAATCTTTTTAAGTGTTTGCATAAGAAGAATTGTTGGTAATGTGATTCACTCCTGTTTGGATAAGCAGCTTTTCAATGCTGTCACCAAGTGATACCAGCGCTTTGCGGTACGCCTCGCGGCCGTCGCTGTTTACCTTACTATAACCAATCTCTTTGGCAAAGGCTGCCGGATGAAACCTCCTGGCCGCCGCCGAAGCATAGTGGGTAGTAAGTAGGCAGGCATAATCGAAGACACTTTGCACCGGCTACTCCTAACAGCGAAACCTGAAGCCATGCGCATGGATCTCCATAAACCGGCCTTTCCATGCGCAAAACCCCAAAATAGTTGTTATAATTGGTTGCCAGGCTACCTTCGCCCTACCCACTTTCGAGCGCGGGCTCTGCCGGGCTCTCTGTAAGAAAGGAAACCACATATTAATTCTGCCCAGATTAGGATCTTAATAAAGCATTTGGATGAGCCCTGACAGGTAGGCCGCGCAAGTTTTGTTGGTTTTTATCCGGAAATAAAAGAATAGCTCTAAAACATTACTTACAAACAATTAATTCTAAATATAAAATATTACGTTTGTAGTATATAATATTTTAGTTGATGAAGCAATCGATACCTATACTCCTAATTTCATTATTGATGTTCATTGCATGCAATAATCAGGTTTCTGAGACACTTGAGCATGTTGAAAAAGACACAAATATTGAATTATATGTTTACTATGAACCTGAAAATTTTTTAAATACACGACTTCCGGATTATAATTCCAAAGTATATATTTATTATGATTTTTCGCTCAATGTTCCATTTTTCTTCGAGGAGGGTATAATAACACAGATTAGAGAAGGTATAATTCATCATCCGGATCAAACAGGCCTAATCGATGAAAATGGCTATGTAAATATTAAGCCTAAATTTTATGACAAAGTAACGCTGGTTATAATCGAAAGCAATTATTATTCAGGAATTCTTACATCAACTTCTTTCATAAACTGTGAAAGGAATAATAAAGCCGAATTTAACTTTACAAAAGTTGTTAGCAAAGATTATCTGGCAAAATAAGGGACTATCCATAATTTATTTCACTTTTCTAGCTGGAGGGGATATGGTATCCCCGACTATTAGGTATAAGGATCTCCGGATCCGTGTTAATAAATACCTTTGGAAATAGCATAATATCTATGTTAATCGGATCGCAGATCTTTATACTCAGCAGGCGGGGATCGTGAGATCCCCTTCGACTAAATGAATCTTCCGAATACCAATGATCGGGAAATAACTATAAGTTAAAGCGTTGTCAGTTCCCCGCGAAGGCGGGGATCGCACTAGAACAGACAAAAATCAACTTTTTTGTATTTGAAACAGTCACTTTTTCTGCGGTCCCCGCCTGCGCGGGGAACAAGATCTTTTTATTCTTATTCTTATTTTGCCGAATGAAGTCATGTGGTGATAGATGATAGATCGGGTGATAGATGAAAAAGACTATCTATCACCCATCAACTATTTATCCAATAGTGAGTTAGGGCCTATTGGTGATAGATGACAGATGTTTTTCAAAAAAGTATTAGTTAGCCGGTAAATTACCCTTTTTTCTGGTTTCTGTATTCCCGCGGAGACATTCCCATCGTCTTTTTGAATAACCGCGAAAAGTAATAGGTATCGTCTATCCCTATCTTATAACTGACCTGTTTGATTTTCATATTGGTAAAATCGAGTAACTGGCAGGCTTTCTGAATCTTCAGTAAGTTTAAATACTGGGAGGGGGATAACCTGTATTTTTAATGAATAAAGTATTCAGGAAAGATACGGAGTAACCGATTCTTTCTGCCACCTGGGGAATAGTTAGTTTTTTCTCAATATTTTCTTTCATATAATGCAGGGCCGTATCGAAGATATCACTTTGGTCGGGTTGCCGGAGCTTACTGTTGCGAAAAGGTTCTATATACCGGATCGTACCCAGGAAATGGTAAAAAACCATCGTGGCATATTGGAGGTTCTGTTTGCTGTATCCCAGCTTTAATACCCTGAATATCTCCTCAAACAGTTTAATCCGGTCGTTAATACGCGAATTGACAGTCGGGTTTATTGAAAAAGGCTTGTCCAGGCCTGCCGCCAGGTCAGCGGCAAGCGTACCTTGAAGTGCACCCAGTAAATAGTCCACGGATCCTGTTTATCTGCGGCATAACTGTGCGCTATGCCGGCGGGAATAATAAAACACTCGTTGGGATGGATTTGCTGGTAGATATTATTTGTCCTCAACCAGCCTTTTCCTTCCAGGCAATAAATCAGGATAAACTGGGGAATGGTTTCAGGACGTTCGCGGTAATGGTTCCTTGCTTTCGGATAATATCCTATCATCGTGATATGCAGTCCGGCCGTAACAGGCTCTTTTTCCATCTGTTCAATAACGATGTAGGGTAAGAAAATCGCCCGCTCTCCCTCAAAACCCTCTTTTCTTCTATTTAAATATTCTATCATATGGTTATAACAGCTAAATATTAACAAAGATTGGAAAATAATCCATCTTATATATTATTTTCTATTTTTTATCACTCCCGGAACGCCTTCTTTTGTTTTAGAAATAGAACACAGCCTATTTGTAGTAAGGAATAACCTATTAACACTTTTAATTACTATACCATGAGAATAATTGTTGATTTTTGCATTTCTAATGTACCTTCTATTTGCAATAGGTACATTAGAAAAATCCTTGGAGCTTTTCTATTACTTGTGGGAATTACTGTCTTGTATCCGGGTGTTGCCGAAGGACAAACTACAGTGCAAAGTTCTCAAAAAGTAATTACCGGCTCCGTGCAGGAGAGGAGGGTAACCCCGTTATAGCGGTAGTTATTCATGTGAAAGGGACAGATACGAACGCCATAACAGGAATAGATGGAACTTTTGAAATCAGGGCTGCTTCGGATGCCGTGCTCGAAGTCCGCTCTTTAGGCTATCTTACCCAGGAGGTTCCGGTGAATAATAAGCAAATGCTTACTATTATTTTACAGGAAGACAATGTGTTGTTAAATGAAGTGGTGGTGGTAGGATATGGTACGATCAAACGCGCCAACCTATCAGGAGTAGTCAGTACAGTAGATTCAAAAATATTTGAATCCCGTCCGGTACAAAATGCTGCCGCCGCTTTACAGGGTGAAATGTCCGGAGTACTGATCACCCGGAGTGGTGGAACTCCCGGAGGTGAGGATATCAATATCAGGGTAAGAGATATTTCTTCCATCAATGGAGGTAGCCCGCTGGTACTTATTGACGGAGCAGAAGGCTCCCTTAACTCCATCAATCCGGCCGATATAGCTACTATTTCTGTCCTTAAAGATGGAAATGCCGCTATTTATGGGGCACGTGCGGCAGATGGGGTGATTCTGGTAACCACGAAAAGCGGACGTAAGAACCAGGCGCTGAAAGTTTCACTCGATGCCTATTATGCTTTCCGCAAACCGGCCCTGCTGAAAAAGACGGTTAACCTCTACCAGTATGCCGAAATGGGTCTGGAAATTACAGATGGTTCCTGGACGCCGGAGTATACCCGGGAGGATTTACCGAAAATTGCCGCCAATAGCCCGGAAGTAATACCCAATGGCATATGGGAAGAATATCCCAAGTTTTTCCAGTCGGTAGACTGGCGGGACGAGCTGGTGGGCAATGGCAATATGGAGTCTTACAACATCAGTATGAGTGGTGGCGGCCAGTCTTACGACTATCTGGTCTCTTTGGGCTATCAGAATGAAAACGGACTTCCGAAGTATGGAAAAGACAACAACAAACGCTATTTCGTAAGAGCCAAATCCAATATTGAGCTTTCCCGGAATGTGAATTTCGACCTGAACTTGTCTTACGACGTTTCCGACCGCGATTATTCCACACAGATTGACAGCCGTGCAGGCGTAGTGGGTAATTTATGGGAGTCGATGTTCAAAATGAAATGCTGGGCGCCTGTTTATAACCCCGCCGGAGGATACTATACTTTTCAATATTATTCGAACCTGGCACAGGCACTGGAAGAGATGGGTACCAAACAGACCTCCAACATCAATGCTACCCTGAACGGTAAACTTAACTGGAAAATATTGGATGAGCTGACGCTGACCGGACAGGCCATTGTTAAAAAACAGATGCCGATATTACTGCCGTCTACCGTACGGTCGATTGGTATGACTGGGATAACCAGCAGTTTGGTTCTTATAATACGCCTAACTGGGCAGATAGAAACTATGGGAAGTCTTTGTACAGGAACTTTACGGCCTATCTGGATTATAAAAAGAAATTCGGCGATTCGCACGACCTGGGGATTATGGCCGGTACTTCGCATGAATCTTCCGATTACGACTATTTCTATGCTGCCCGGCAGGACTTCTCGCAGCAGGAACTCTTTTTCTTGCAATTGGGAAGCCCGGAAAACCAGGTAGCCACCAGTAGCGGCGAGGCCTGGACGATCAACTCTTTCTTTGCCCGGTTGAATTATACTTTCAAAGACCGGTATATCCTGGAAGCCAATTTCCGTGGAGATGGCAGTTCGCATTTTGCACCGGGTTACCGCTGGGGCTATTTTCCGGGGGCATCTGCAGCCTAGAGGATCAGCGAAGAGCCTTTTATGAAGCAAATGAACCTCTTTGATAACCTGAAGCTCAGGGCTTCCTATGGGGAGATGGGCAACCAGTCCGGAATTGGTTTATATGATTATATCCAGTTAATTACGATCAGCGGTTCTACCTATCCTTTTGGCGACGGATATAAAGGACAGTTGGCTTATCCCCAGAATATGACCTCGCTTACCCGTACCTGGGAAAAGGTTACCTCTGCCAACCTGGGGCTCGACCTGGCAGTATTGAACAGCCGGTTGAATGGTTCGGTGGAATATTTCCGGAAACAAAACCGGAATATGCTTATCCCGGTTACCTATCCTTCCGTACTGGGTACTACGGCGCCTTATACCAATAACGGCCGGCTGGACGTGCATGGTTGGGAGCTGAGTATCGGCTGGAGTGACAAAGTGAATGATTTTAGCTATGCAGTCCGGTTAAGTGTCAGTGACTCCAAAAACAAAGTGGTGGAAAAAGGCGGAAGCGATTCCTTTAATTTAGGACTGAATACCACCCGCAAAGGATATCCGATCAACTCCTATTTCGGATATGCGTTTGACGGTATTATAAAGGATGAAGCTGACCTGGAAGCCTATAAACAACGCTTTCCAAACGGGGGCATACCCGGCAACCTGGCGGTAGGGGATGCGAAATATAAAGACCTGGATAATGACGGCAAACTGTCTTTGTACAACGAAGATGGCAGCGGAGCCGGCGACGCGGTTTATCTTGGAGACCAGAACCCGCGGTATAGTTTCGGCTTTAATTCAATGTCGCTTACAAAGGATTTGGCCTGGGAGTTTTCTTACAGGGAATCGGTAAAAGAACTATTTTCCTCGAGAGCGAAGCCAGCGTTCCTTTCCATCAGTGGTGGTGGGAGCCTTTGGAGTATTGGCATGGAAGAACCTGGACGCCCGACAGGCCGGATGCCCGGTACCCGGCTGTTACTTTAGCAGATAAACGTTTCTACAACTACCAGGTATCCACTAATACCAAATTTAATGCCGCTTACCTGAGGATGAAAATATACAGGTCGGATATACCCTGCCTGCACAGTTGATACAGAAAGCGAACGTAGAGAAAATCCGGTTGTATGTAAGTGGTGAAGATCTTTTTGAGATTCATAATGTGCCGGGTGGATATGACCCGGAAAACAACGGCTACTTTAATAATTATCCTTTTACAAGGAATTTTTCTATCGGAGTAAATGTAACCTTTTAACGAATTAAGATTATGAACAGATATATGATAATAAGTATCTTTGGGATGTTGCTTTTTACAGCCTGCCAGGACATGGACCTGATTCCTAAAGATAATCTTTCCGATCCTTTATACTGGAAGACAGCGGCCGATTTTGAAGCAGCAGCCAATACGCTATATAATTCAGCCTTGCAGGACTTCTCAGATTATAATACCGATTGCGACAGTGATATAGCCTATGCACTGGCTGCCAATGATATTAGTAACGGCTCGTGGGTCGCACCTGATAATGATGGAGACTGGAATGCCCACTATGCCAACCTGCGGCAGGCAAACCTTATCCTGGAGAAAGCAGCTACCTATAGCGGCGATAGGGAGGAAATCAAAAAGTATGTGGCGGAAGCACGTTTCTTCCGGGCTTATTTACACTGGCGGTTAACCTCTAAATTTGGCGCAGTACCTATTGTCACTGTGGTGCCGGATGTAGATTCCGATATCTTGTTTACCGGGCGGAATTCTAAAAATGAGGTGGAAGATTTTATCTTATCCGAACTGGAAGATCTTTATCCGGACCTACCTCTTAAGCAGGATGTAAGACCTGAACAGGTCGGACGGGTCACCCAAGGGGCAGCCCTTGCATTAAAAGCCCGGGTGGCTTTATATGCCGGTATATGGGCTAAGTATCATGGAGATAGGGATGATTATACACACTTGTTAGACCAGGCTGTCATGGCTGCACAGAAAGTGATAGATAGCGGCCAGTATACCCTTTTTGAAGGAATGGGCGAGGAGAGCTATCGCTATCTGTTTATAGAAGAGGGAGATGATTCGCCGGAAGATATCTTATCCAGCAGGTATTATAAAGATATACGGATGCACAGTGCCTCCAGCCAGTTTGCATGGGGCTTCTCGGGGGCGCCTACAAAAAAGCTGGCAGACATGTACCTGTGCCTTTTGACCGGCCTGCCGATTACCCATCCGGAATCTTCCTTTCAGGGATATGACCGGATAGCAGATGGGTTTGAGAACCGCGATTCGCGTATGGGTCAGACCTTCCTGATCCCGGGCACTGTTTACAATAATTTTGAACAGACAGGTACCGGCCTGGTTGCTTCACCTCAGTTCAGTACCCGCCCGGAAACCCGGACCGGCTACAAGCTATGGAAATTTATGGGCGAACAGAAAGGAACGGACACACAGGCCGAATACGACTACCATGTAATCCGGTATGCAGAGGTGTTATTGATTCTTGCGGAAGCTACCTATGAAAAAAACGAAAGTATAAGTGATGAAGTATTAAACAGGACGATCAATGTGATCCGCTCGAGAAAAGGAGTGGAGGTACCTTTCCTGACAAATGACTTTGTTAACCGTTACCAGCTCGACATGCGTGAAGAGATCAGGCGCGAAAGAACGGTCGAACTGGCCTTTGAAGGACACCGGAGATTGGATTTGAGGCACTGGAAAACGGCCGAAGAGGAATTAAAGCAACCGGTTAAAGGCATTAAATACGCGGGAACCGAATACCAGCAACTGGATGTCCTGAATAACGGGAATCCGGGGTTGGTTGATCCCGACGGCTTTTTAATCGTGGAAGGCGAAGCAAACAGGACCTTTGTGGCTCCCAAACATTATCTTTATTCGGTTCCGCTTACACAGATGTATATTAACCCACAGTTAAGACCCAATAACCCGGGCTGGTAATAGGAATAAAATGAAAAAGAATATGATGAATAATTGGAAAATATCTTTTGTGTGTTTAACGTGTTTTTTTATTGGGTATGAGTTGTCAGGTGAAGGAAACGGTAGATTTGCCGCTTCCTTCACCCCAGCAACTGGCCTGGCAGGATATGGAGCTAACCATGTTTGTCCACTTCGGGCCTGCTACCTGGCAGGATCAGGAGTACGACGATCTTTCCACCCCTTTATCCGCTATGAACCCTTCCCGGTTACATACCGACCAGTGGGCGGAAGTAGCCGCCTCCTACGGAGCTAAAATGATTATATTCTGTGCAAAACATACCGGAGGCTTTGCGTGGTGGCAAACGGAAACGACCGACTACGGGATTAAAGAAACCCCATGGAAAGGAGGAAAAGGGGATGTACTGGCCGACCTGGCTGCCTCGTGTAAAAAGTACGGGTTGAAACTGGGGATCTACCTGAGCCCTGAAGATAAATACCTCCATGTCGGCATGGGTGGTAAAGCCCTGAATCCCGATTTTCAGGCTACCTATGAAGCTATCTACCGGCAGCAGTTAAAAGAGTTACTGACTGCCTATGGAGATGTACATGAGGTATGGGTGGATAGCTCGCTGGTGTTTAATATAGGGGATATTATTACGGAACATGCTCCAAAATCTGTCATTTTGCAGAGTTCGGCTGCTACCATCCGGTGGGTAGGGAATGAGATGGGTTTTGCTCCCTATCCGGCCTGGAATGCGGTTCGTAAAGCAGATGCACGTTCGGGCAACTCAACGGCTGCCCATAGCGATCCGAATGGGGATGTGTGGCTACCGATAGAGGTAGATGTCAGCATACGGCGTCCGAACTGGTTTTGGAAATCCTGGAATGAAGATGCGTTGCTCTCCGTAGAGGAATTAATGAAAATATATTATTGTTCCGTAGGCAGAGGGGCTGTTTTCCTGGTGAATGCCTGTCCGGATACGACCGGTAGCATAGCACCGGCCGAAGCCTGCCGTTTTGCTGAGTTTGGCCGTGAGATCCGGGAAAGGTTCGGTAATCCTATCATGGAGACAAACGGAAAAGGCAACTCGTATGTAATTCCTTTTGACCAACCCCAAAAAGTAGATAATATTCTTTTAATGGAAGATATCAGTTTAGGGGAACGGGTATGTTCGTTTGTGCTGGAAGGGAAACAGGGGAATGAGTGGAAACCTTTGTTTACCGGTTCTTCCATCGGGCATAAGCTTATTTGCCAGATCCCCGGTGAACGCTATGAGGCGATTCGTCTGGAGATCGTGAGTTCGGTTGCCACCCCCCCCCATATCCGTAAATTCGCTTTATTTAATACCGGTAAACCTTTCCTGGAATTACCTGTCGTGAAAGAAAGCTGGAATTTGCGTAACGTAGGAGAATGGGATATTAAGAATAATCAGGCGCATCCCATGTCTTTCCGCCTGGACCTGACAGCCTATTGTACGGCGGCAGAGCCTTATGAAGTGGCTTTTGTCGTGAGAGGTGGCGATTATGTGGAGCCGGTCTTCTCGTATGACTGGGCCAATACCGGACAGTGGGAAGATAATATCCCTCCTTCCCAACTGGTCAGGGTGAGGGATGTAAACCTATGGTTTGCCGGGGCAGCCGCCAACCATTACCTCTATTCCAATGAACATGCACCCAACCGGATTTTGTTTAACCTCACCGGCATTCCTTCGGAGTTAATTATAGAACTGGAAGTCCCGGTACTTGCTTCTTTAGCCGGTGCTAAAATAGAAGCCTATCTTTTAAGAAAATAAATCATACTATGAATACGAAAATAAACATCTATCTACTGCTCGGATTACTAGTAGCACTACCTGTCTTTTCACAAAAGAAAGAACTCGGAACTGTCAATCTTCAACATACTAGTGAGGGGAGAGTTTTTGAAGGCATCGGTGCCTTAAGTGCAGGTGCCTCTTCCAGGTTACTGGCAGACTATCCTGAAAAACAGCAGCAGGATATCCTGGACTATTTGTTTAAACCTAAATTCGGTGCTTCGCTTCACCATCTTAAGGTAGAAATAGGCGGGGATGTAAATTCTACCAGTGGTACGGAACCATCGCATGCCCGTACACGGGAGGAACTCGAAAACCCACACGAAACCTATTACCTGCGTGGGTATGAATGGTGGCTGATGAAAGAGGCCAAAAAGAGAAACCCGGCTATTTTCCTGGACTGCCTGGAATGGGGAGCTCCCGGGTGGATTGGCGACGGAAAATTCTATTCCCAGGATAATATAGACTATATGCTGGCTTTCCTGAAAGGTGCAAAGCAATATCATCAGGTGGAGCTGGATTATATTGGAATATGGAATGAACGGATGCATGATACGGAGTTTATCCGTAATTTACGGAAGGCATTAGATATGAATGGATTGAACCATGTAAAACTGGTCTGTTCCGACCTGTGTTGCGGAAGCCAATGGCAGATTGCCGACGATATGGTAGAGGATGCTGATTTATTCAGGGCGGTTGATATTATAGGCGACCATTATCCGGAAAGGGAATTTAATTATCATGCCACGCCGAACGCCCTGGAAAGCGGTAAACCGCTATGGAATAGTGAAGGAGGCCCCTGGAAAGGTACTTGGGAAGGGTTCTGCGAACTGGCTAAACTTTACAACCGGGATTATATTGTGGGTAAAATGACCAAAACAATTACCTGGAGCCTTATTACCAGCTACTATGACAATCTGGCCTTGCCTAATTCGGGATTGATGAAAGCGGATAGCCCCTGGTCGGGTTATTATGAGGTTGAACCTGCGCTGTGGGCAGTGGCCCATACCACCCAGTTTACGGAGCCGGGATGGCAATACCTGGATCAGGAAGGGTGTGGTTTCCTGGCAGATAGTACGGTAAGCTATGTCACTTTACGATCGCCGGATAAAAAAGATCTTTCTATAATTATTGAGAGCATCGATTTGAAAGAGCCCGGAAGTATCCGGTTTGTTTTCCCTGAAAACTTCGCCGGTAATAAATTGTCTTTGTGGCGCTCAGTAAACCAAAAGGAGACATTTGTTAAACAACTGGATATCCGGGTAAAAAACGGTGTGTTTACCTTGCAGGTAGAACCGGAGGCGATTTACTCTATAACCACAACTACCGGGCAGTAAAAAGGACAAACAGTTATACCTGCTCCGGCACCTTTCCCTTTTCCTTACGAGGATAATTTTGACAGTTATAAAGAGTATACTACTCCCCGTTATCTTTCCGACCAGGGAGGTGCCTTTGAAGTCGTTACCCTACCGGGCGTAAAAGGAAAAGTGCTGAAACAACTGATTACCTGGCCAGCTATCGAATGGGAAGGGGCTGTAATTAACCAAACCGTATGGGGCGATTGTGAATGGACGGATTATACGTTAGCGGTGGATGTTTGTCTGGATGCCCCCTATAACTATGGATGTATCAGCGGAAGAGTAACGGAAACGCACCGCTCCCATAAGGAGCCGGAAGCCTATACGTTGCGGCTGTTCTCCTCCGGAAAGTGGGAGTTACGCACCGCTGAAAAGGTATTGGAGAAAGGCTTTTTATCCCTTGAAAAGGGTAGATGGTATACTTTAAAATTAAAGATGTCGGGCAATCAGATTCAGGCTTATATAGGGAATGAATGTGTAGCCGATCTGGAAGATGAAACCTATGCAAAAGGAATGGCGGGGCTGGGCTCCAGTTTTCATCCCATCTATTTTGACAATCTTTCTATTAGAATAATACATCTTTTTAACACACATTGCTGCGGGCATCCCGTTTAAACACTTTCTTTATCTCTCTTATATTATTACCTTTGCAGGTCAACGATCGTATTATATGGAAGATGAATTTGATATAAGGGATGCCCGCTTACCGGAGAATGAGCGCGAGTATGAAAATGCGTTGCGCCCGCTCTCTTTTAAAGATTTCAGCGGACAGGCAAAGGTGGTGGAAAACCTGAAAATCTTTGTGATGGCAGCCCGCATGCGGAATGAGGCGCTCGACCATGTCTTGCTGCATGGTCCTCCGGGATTAGGTAAAACAACCCTTTCTAATATTATAGCTAACGAACTGGGCGTAGGGTTCAAGGTAACATCAGGCCCGGTACTGGATAAACCCGGCGACCTGGCTGGGGTACTTACTTCGCTCGAAAAAGACGATGTGCTCTTTATTGACGAGATCCACCGGTTAAGCCCGGTCGTGGAAGAGTATCTCTATTCGGCTATGGAAGATTACCGGATCGATATTATGATCGATAAAGGCCCGAGTGCCCGTTCGATCCAGATAGACCTTTCCCCGTTTACACTGGTAGGGGCTACTACCCGTAGCGGTTTGCTGACCAGTCCGCTTCGTGCCCGTTTTGGGATTAATATGCACCTCGAGTATTATGATATGGATACACTTACCCATATCATCCTGCGTAGTGCCGATATCCTGCAGGTATTGTGTGAACTGAGTGCTGCCCGCGAAATCGCTTCCCGCAGCCGGGGAACTCCGCGTATTGCCAATGCCTTGTTGCGGCGTGTGCGCGATTTTGCCCAGGTAAAAGGAGATGGCAGGATAGATAAGGCCATTGCCTGCTATGCATTGGAGGCATTGAATATAGACCGGTACGGACTCGACCAGATCGACAACCGGTTGCTTACTACTATTATTGATAAATTCGGCGGAGGCCCTGTTGGATTAACAACCATCGCTACTGCACTAGGAGAAGATCCGAGCACATTGGAGGAGGTATATGAACCGTTCCTTATTAAAGAGGGTTTTATTAAAAGAACACCCCGCGGACGTGAGGCTACGGAACTGGCATATACCCATCTGGGACGTACGCCCGGAAGCCGCCAGGGGTATATATTTGATTAAATAGCTATGGCAGGTGGAATGAAGCGGCTCGCCAAAGAGACCGCTGTATATGGTTTAAGTAGTATTCTGGGACGTTTCCTCAACTGGATGCTTGTCCCGATGTATACGCGTGTACTGGCTAACACGTCGGAGTTTGGTATTGTAACCAACCTGTATGGCTGGACAGCCTTGCTGTTGGTGCTGCTTACCTATGGGATGGAGACCGGTTTTTTCCGGTTTATCGATAAGAAAGACCAGGAGCATCCGATGCAGGTATATAAAACCACTTTGTTTTCTATCGGTTCTACCTCCCTGTTGTTTACAGGCTTGCTCTTTATTTTCCTTCATCCCATCAGTAACGGGTTGGGATATGCGCTTTTCCCCGAATTTATTGGCATGATGGGGGTAATTGTGGCGCTGGATGCTTTTACCAGTATCCCGTTTGCTTACCTGCGGTATAAAGGGAAGGCGTACCGTTTTGCTGCTATCCGGTTGTTCGGTATTTTCCTGAATATTTTCCTGAATATCTTTTTCCTGGTATTCTGCCCGTTGCTGCTGGCACGGTATCCATCTACGGTAGACTGGTTCTATATCCCGGGCTATGGGGTAGGGTATGTGTTTGTGGTGAATGTATTTACCAGTGTGCTTACTTTGTTATTACTGCTTCCGGATATTAAGCCGGCATTGAAAGAAAAGATCGACCTGAAGTTACTGAAACAGATGCTGAAATACTCTTTCCCCATCCTGATATTGGGGATTGCAGGTATTTTTAACCAGACAGCCGATAAGATCTTATTTCCTTTCCTGTTTGAAGATAAAGCCTATGCGGTGAAAGAGTTGGGTATTTATGGGGCTTGTTTTAAAATTGCTGTGGTCATGGTGATGTTTATACAGGCTTTCCGGTATGCATATGAGCCATTTATCTTTGCTAAAAGTAAGGTTGAGGGTGGGACGAAGTCTTATTCCGAGGCCATGAAATACTTTATTATCTTCTCCCTATTCATCTTTCTGGGAGTTATGTTCTACCTCGATATTATTAAGTACTTTGTAGGGCCTGACTATTATCCGGGGTTACGGGTGGTTCCGATCGTGATGCTGGGAGAATTCTTTTTTGGTATCTATTTCAATCTCTCGTTCTGGTATAAGTTGATTGATGAGACCCGCTGGGGAGCTTACTTCTCTTTTATAGGGTGTACGGTGACCGTATCTATTATCGTGATTTTTGCCCCACGGTATAGCTATATGGCCTGTGCATGGGCCTCTTTCTTCTGTAACCTGCTGATGCTGCTTTTATCTTATTTTGTCGGGCAGAAGAAGTACCCGATACAATACGACCTGAAGTCGGCTGCCCTCTATTTCGGATTGGCCACGGTACTGTATCTCGCGGCTATGCTGCCTCAGATCCATTCTGAAATTATACGGCTTTCTTACCGCACATTATTACTTTTATTGTATATTGCCTTTGCAATTAACCGGGATCTACCTTTAAGGGAACTTCCGGGTATCGGCCGTTTCTTTAAAAAATAGTAGTAATGGAGAGGAAAGCACTTTTTTTCAGATAAAGGAATTCTTTACGCGTAACCTGGATATCCGGCAGGATAAAGAGGATGAAAGGGATACGATAGAGACGATCCGGAAAGGAGTGGGGTTTAAAGGAACCAACCTCTGGGTATTGATCTTTGCGGTTTTTGTGGCTTCCCTCGGTTTGAATATGAACTCTACGGCAGTTATCATTGGCGCGATGCTGATCTCTCCTTTGATGGGGCCTATTATGGGTTTTGGGTTAGGATTGGGGATTTCGAACTTCGACCTGATTAAAAAGTCTTTCCGTAATTTTGTTACGGCTACTGTTTTTAGTGTCATTACTTCGACCTGTTATTTTGCTATTTCCCCTTTAAGTGAGGCACAGAGTGAACTGCTGGCGCGTACCTCACCTACGATCTATGATGTATTGATTGCCCTTTTCGGTGGTTTGGCCGGAATTATAGCCAGTTCAAGTAAAAATAAAGGGAATGTAATACCGGGGATAGC
Organism: Tannerellaceae bacterium; assembly: GCA_021204405.1. GTDB lineage: Bacteria > Bacteroidota > Bacteroidia > Bacteroidales > Tannerellaceae > JAJPZJ01. The sequence goes on from JAJPZJ010000175.1 coordinate 20,364, forward strand.
GATTGCCACGGCGTTGATGCCTCCGCTTTGTACGGCAGGGTATGGAATTGCTACAGGTAACCTGTACTATTTTTTCGGGGCTTTTTATCTTTATTTTATCAACACGGTGTTTATCAGCCTGGCTACTTATATGGTCGTACGGTTGTTGAAATATTCCAAAAAGAAGCAATTGGATGAGCACAGGGAAAAGCGGGTTACCCGGTATGTGTATGCTATTGTGTTTTTTACGCTTGTACCCAGTATTTATCTGGGATATAAACTCGTACACGAAACCTATTTCGAAGAGCGGGTACGCAATTTTATTACTAATGAACTGAATTTCTCCGATACCCAGTTATTGACTAAAACAATTACTAACACGGAGCATGGGAAAGAGTTAAAGGTGGTACTGCTCGGAGAAACCGTACCGGACGTGATGATTGAAAATGCACGCTATAAACTACCCCGGTATGGCCTGAAAGAGCTGAGCCTGGTGGTACAGCAAGGATTCGGGCAGGAGAGTACCGATATTAATGAATTGAAAAGCCTGTTATTAAAGGATCTTTATAAAAACAGTGAAGAGGTGCTCCGTATCCAGTCCTATCAGATCGATTCGCTGAAGCGTACGGTCCAACGGTATGAAGACCACAGCCGGATGGCGTCGCAACTGATACCGGAAATCCGGGTTTTGTTTCCTTATGTACAGGATATTTCCTGTTCGGATACCTATATAATCCATCTGGATAGTGTACGGTAGGATACGGTACTAATGGTATATGTAAAAACACGCCGGAAACTAAAAGAGCAGGAACGGGAAGTACTGCGGGAGTGGCTGGCTGCTAGAAACCAGACAGATAACATTAAATTACTAATTGAATAACATAAACACATCGCATGAAATTCTTTAACAAACTGGTTGCAGCATCCCTGCTGTTCGCCACATCAAACATGACCTACGCCGATGAGGGTATGTGGGTATTGAAAGAACTAAACAAACAAAGTTTTGCCCGGATGCAGGAACTGGGTTTTACACCTTCGTATGAGCAATTGTATAGCGAGACTGATCCGTCTATCGCCAATGCCGTGATTATTTTCGGAGGAGGTTGTACAGGTATTACCGTATCCGAACAGGGTTTGGTCTTTACCAACCACCATTGCGGGTATGGTGCCATACAGCAATTAAGTAGTGTGGAACATGATTACCTGAAGAATGGTTTTGTAGCCATGACGCAGGCCGACGAATTACCGGTTCCGGGCCTGTCCGTACGTTACCTGCGTGAAACAGTAGATGTGACCGACCGCATTGTTCCGGCTATTTCGCGTATTACAGAAGAGCATTTACGGCTGGCGGCAGCCGACTCGATTGGGCAGGCGATCTGCGACTCCATCGGAACAAATGAATTCCTGCGTGCCGATGTGATCCCCTTCTATAGTAATAATAAGTATTTCCTGGTGGTATATGATGTATACCGCGATATCCGTATGGTATTTGCTCCACCCAGCTCGGTGGGTAAATTCGGAGGGGATACCGATAACTGGATGTGGCCCCGCCACACCGGCGACTTCTCGGCTTTCCGGGTATATGCCAATGCAGATAACCGTCCGGCTGAGTACAATGTTGCCAACCAGCCTTACAAACCCAAATATGTAGCCGAAGTTTCGGCACAGGGTTACCAGGATGGCGAATATGGTATGACCATTGGTTTCCCGGGTAGTACCGACCGGTATCTTTCTTCCTGGGGCGTAGAGCAGCGTATTGAGTATAGCAATAAACCCCGTATTGAAGTGCGTGGTATTAAGCAGGATATCTGGAAAGAGGCGATGAATGCCAGCGATGCCGTGCGTATCAAATATGCTTCCAAATATGCGGGTAGCTCCAATTACTGGAAAAACTCTATCGGTATGAACCGCGGGCTGGCTAACCTGCATGTGATCGACCGGAAGCGTGAAGAAGAGGCTGCTTTTGCCGCCTGGGTGGATCAGAACCCTGAGCGGAAAGCGAAATATGGTGAGGTTCTTAATTTGTTGGAAAAGGGATATATCGCTAATAATAAGTATAGAGAGGCGAGCATGTACCTGATGGAAACCTTTATGAATGGTACGGAGATCGTGCGTCTGGCACGTATGATACAAGGTCTGGATATCAACGGTTCTACCCCGGCTGAGATCGATGCCTTCCTGGAAGCACGTGTACAACCTTTCTTTAAAGATTATGAGCCTGCACTTGACCAGAAAGTGATGGGTGCCATGATGCGGATTGCCAAAGAGCGTGTTCCGGCACAATACCTGCCTGATATTTACCCGTCTATCGACAAAAAATATAAAGGGGATTATGATAAATATGCTGCCGACCTGTTCAGAAAGTCGTCACTTACCTCGTATGATAAAGTGACTGCCATGTTGAAAGATCCAAAACAGGCAAAGAAGTTCAACGATGATCTGGCTGCCCAACTGGCTCTTTCGGCTTCCCTTTCGATGTATGAACTTCAACAGTATATGGGGGAGCACCAGTTTGATATAGATAAAGGGGAACGTTTGTATTTTGCCGGTTTGCAGGAGATGTATCCGGATAAACCGCTTTATTCGGATGCCAACTTTACAATGCGCCTGAGTTATGGCTCCATCGGCGGATACCGTCCCTATGATGCGGCCTGGTATGATTATTATACTACCCAACGGGGTATTTTTGAAAAGGAAGATCCAACCAGCACGGAGTTCTGGGTACAACCGGAGATCTTAGACCTGATTGCCAGTGGCGACTTTGGGGATTATGCCGATGAAAACGGCGACCTGCAACTTTGCTTCCTGGCCAATAACGATATTACCGGCGGCAACTCTGGTAGCCCGGTATTCAATAAAAACGGCCGCGTGATCGGTCTCGCTTTCGATGGTAACTGGGAGGCCATGAGTGGCGATATCGCATTCGAACCGGATCTGCAACGTTGTATTGCTGTAGATATCCGCTATATGCTTTTTATGATTGATAAGTGGGCGAAGTGTCCACGTTTGATAGAGGAATTGAAGCTGGTAAGATAAATTACACCTCTTAATAATCAAAGGGAGGGAGATGTCCATGGCGGATATCTCCCTTTTTTATTTGGTTCATTTGACGGGAATAGATATTGTATAATATGTTTTTAAATAGTTTATTATATAAAGGTTGTTTGTATATATTTAATATTAATATATTTGAAACCTTTTTTTAATATGATTTTTAAATAGTATTTTTCTTCTCAGTAGTTTGATAAATAGAAGTTTTTTACTGATTTAGTATACTAATTTTCCTGTGTGTAATAT
>JAJPZJ010000019.1 GCA_021204405.1 Tannerellaceae bacterium
CATTCATATGATGTTCAATAAATCAACGGACATTATGCGGATAATCATTTAATAATAAACCCGGTTGTCTGAAGCAAAAAAGGTATCAGATTCAGTTTTCCCCGGATACTTCCCTTCATACAAATAATAGCTAAAAAACTCCATTTTAAACGGGTAATTGAGTAAAAAAAGAAAGTCTTCGCTCTCAGTTAATATAAAATCGTTTTCTATGGATTCTGTTTTACCTGATTCAACCAGCCGGTTGAATCCATTGGATGTATTCTTCATGCCTTTTTTATCAAAAGTAATCTAAATGAAACAAATCCGCAACCCCAGAGGGCTAAAAAGACTACTTATTTATCCAAATGGACTTTTTTGGCGCTTAATCGACTTATACCTTTGCAACATTAATAAAATAAACGAATCAATAATTTACAATTTGTTATATGAAAAAGTATGTTACTATTTTTCTTGTTTTGTTATGTGGTGTATTTTCTGCGGAGGCTCAGGAACAAACAGATTTAACTATTCAGCAGATAAGAAGGTATGCTAACCATGATTTTTCGGCCTCCCGTACCTTTACCCTTCATTCGGAAGTAAGTCCTGCTTACAATTGCGCCTTTAAGCAAGACGGGCGGACAGTAGAAGAAGGAAAAATGAATAAGAATAATACTACAAAATTCACAACCATTATTCCTGTATGGACGGTAAATAAATTTCGTTGTCGGTCAGTGGCGAATTTGATTCCTATTATTTTACTCTTTCACCGGATGGTGATAATGACCCCACATTCAATTCTATATTTAAGAAAGAGCATTATATGTATTACACCGGCATGGTTAGCGCAGCTTATCATACCACTTTCCTTAGCAAACCGCTTATCCTGAATGCAAACGTAGCCACTAACGGCTGGGAGAAAGGACTGGAAAAAGTACAGGGCACATTTGCCGCTATGATGGCTTTACGAACCACGGAAAGAAGCTATCTGGGGGTCGGGCTGTATGGAATGACCCATTATAACCGGATTCCGGTTATGCCCATCCTCATTTATATGAATCAACTTTATCCGGATGTAAGCCTGGATATTACATTTCCCAGTTATCTGTTTCTACGTTACCAGTTTTGTGGCAATCAGCGGGTTTCTATTGGTGCTACTCTGGAGAACCGGAATTTTTATCTGAACCCGGAGCGGGAGGATCTTCCTAAAATAAGCTATTTTAGTGAAGCCTGTATCAAACCGGAACTTATTTATGAATATATCATCAATCAGCGTCTTTATTTGAAAGCGCGCACCGGTATGTCAGCAATCGTTCAGTCAGGTATTTTTAATACTAATTATAAAGGTATAGACTGGGACCCTTATCTGGACTTCTCCCGTAAAATGTCCTCTTATTTTTCTGTTGGAATATCCTATAATTTGTTTTAAGATAAAATACCCTGTATGAATATGACCCATCAGGAAAAATAATAGAAGCACTGATTTTCATAGAGTGGAATCTGGAAGAAAACATCCACACTCCTCTTATCGCAAAAGAAGTTGGCTTACCTGTTAAATCTTTTCAGAAATTATTCAGGCAGATGGCAGGTTTGGAAACAGAAAAATATATCAAAAAAAGAAGATTAACAGAAGTGTATAAACAACTAAGTCGTGGAAAAGAGACAGATGTCAGGAAACTATTCCAGCTATACCACCTAGATAGTAATTCGCATCTTATTCCCTTTTTATCAGTAATATCTGTAGAGGTAGTAAAAAAATATGTTACTGCTTTCTTAGACAGGAATCCCTTGTAAATTCCATGATTAGAGAAATGTCGTCTCAGAAAAGTGGAGATATGCAGCTAGCTACTTCACCATTTCCGGGTCGCGGTGGTCAAAAAGGCACTCTGTTTTTGATCGAGTGTCCAGATAGTTTCCATATCCCCGGCCGATAATTCAAAGTCCAAAATAGTAAAATTCTCTTCCATACGGTTATCTGTTTTTTCTCTGGGTTTTATGATACTTTCAGTCCAATCAGGAAGTTTCACAAAATGGGTTTTTCTTAAGGCTGAAACGTCAGCATAGGCTAAACCGGTATAACTACAGAAAATAAATACATCTCTTACCCGATTCAAAGATTCATTAATAAATTCTGTTTTGTAAATCAAATCTATTTCATCATCTGTAAGTTTTGTACCATTGATTTTTTCATATACGAATTTATATCTGATAAATGGATCAGGGAAATTATAATTACATTCTTTATCATATTCATACTTAGCGTATTTAAAGAAGTATTTAAATCTCTCTACATATTTAACTACTTGATTGTTTGCTAATAGTTTATCATCAGAATTTTTGTTTAAAGATTCCTTAGAAGATTCAGGCTCATTGGCGTCCTCAAAATCTTCATTACTCTTTTTTAAAGTCCTTAAATAGGTATCAAATTGTTCTACAAATTCCGGTGTTAATAAACGAATAGGTATATCAAGCTCTTCTCCTTCTTTCTTTTTTTTCTTTTTGATTCCACATTTCAGGAGCTACCTCATAAATGGAAGTAAATACTTTCGACACGCCATCAACGGTTACTCTTACTTCTATGGCTTTTAGACCACCTACTTTTGTTGAATTACTCCGGGTATAAAAATAAATACCGAATTTACTTTTCTGAGTTTGCATAAGTTTCATTTTTTAAGTGATACAAAAATGTTAATTTATATTTGAAACTTTGCAGACAAATAAACGTCAATAAGCAGATTATCTGAGACTTATCTAAGCAATTTGTTACAAAAAATGGCGTTTGATTCTTTGTAACAAATCCGTAACTTTTTAGTGGCTATTAATGGCTTTTTGGGGTATATGTGTGTCTTTCAATAAAAAAACAAAAAAGGTTCTCTAATCCTCTGATTAAAGAACCTTTTAATATTTTTGGTAGTTTATCTACCTCTTTCGTGATTTGCCTGGGGTTCGAACCCAGGACCCCATCCTTAAAAGGGATGTGCTCTACCGGCTGAGCTAGCAAATCATCCTGTGCGTTACTTCTGTAATGCGGGTGCAAAGGTGTGGTTTATTTTTATATATGCAATACTTTGGAGGAGTTTTTTCAAATATTATTATCTGTTTTTTCTTCTTCAGAAATCAACTGGATCTTATTTTGCTCTTCCTCAAGCCCTTCCATTAAAATGAAACGCTTATAGTAAGAAAGACAAAGCGTGGTTAAAGGAAGAGCAATGATTACCCCAACAAATCCGAGCAGGGTTCCCCAGATAGAAAGGGATAATAAAATAATAGCAGGGTTTAATCCCATAGCCTTTTCCATAATACGTGGTGTGAGGTATAAATCCTGGATAACCTGCACAATTCCCAAGACTAAAACTCCTGAACCGAAGATCAGCCAGAAATTCTGTCCGGTTTCTGCCGATCTTAATAAACTTAGAATAATCATAGGAATAAACCCTATCAGTTGCAGATAAGGGATTAGGTTCAACAACCCTATTAAAAGTCCCAGCGAGATGCCGAGGGGAAAATTTACAATCTTAAAACCGGTAGCTACCAGAACCCCTACACAAAGTGCGATTAACGACTGGCCGCGGAAATAACGGTTCATATTGTACTGTACATCTTCTCCCAATCCTTGTATAAAAGGACGGTAACGGGTAGGGATCAGCCGGTACCAATCCCGGGTTATCTTTTCATAATCGAGTAAAATGAAGATAAAATAAAGTAGGATAACAAAAATGATGGCTGAACTGAACAGGATAGAGAAGGTATTCGAAAGAATAGTCCAGAGTTTGGGAGCAATTTCTTTTATACCGTTCAATAAATTTTCCTTGCTCAGTTGTTCTATGATCTGGGCGAGGTCAAAATTGTTTTTTATAAAGAGCCTCCACGATTCGGGTATAAAAGGTATATATCCGTCTCCGGGACTATGGGTACGAACCATAACGATCAGCCGTTCCATCTCCTGTACGATGGAGGGAACTACCAGGATGGATGCTGCTGTAATAACCAATGCTATGGTCAGGAGAGCCGCGGCAATAGCCAGGATACGGTTTTTAAGTCCTAATTTATATTGGAAAAACCGTACAAAAGGTTGTACCAGGTAGGCCAGTAACCAGGCAACCAGAAAGGGCAACAGTGCATTCCGTAATATGGCTATAAAATAGATTACTCCGCTGATTATGAGTATACTGAAGCTGATACGGGCTACACGGTCGAAGGTAAAAGGTTTATCGAATAGCGGATTCATAGTAAATTGATATCTTTGTATTTAGCAAAGATAAAATAAAGTAACCAAGAATAGGTAGATGAAAAAGAAAATATTATATACACTGTGTCTTCTCTGTATAGTGGACTGCTTATCAGCCCAGGTTCCGCAGCCGGTAAAACAATTCCTGGCTGCACCGGAGTTGCAGGGTGCTTCTTTTGCTTTCCAGGTAAAGGATGTTGAAACCGGAAAGGTGAAGTATTCATATGA
>JAJPZJ010000127.1 GCA_021204405.1 Tannerellaceae bacterium
CCCCCCCCCCCCCCGCCCCCCCCCCCCCCCCGCCCAGCGCAGCTTATCTGGGTTGGGATCCGACACTGGTCAGGCTTTTAATTATATTACTGACAACCGTATCCGGAGGTTTTCCCTTTTTTGTAATCTATTTCATTATGTGGATCATTGTTCCAATGGCACGTACGGCAACTGAAAAGCTACAGATGAGAGGGGAAAGCATTACTATCGAAAACATTGGCAAAACCGTTTCAAGTAGTTTCGAAAATATAAAAAGTAATGTAAATGATTATGCAAATTCTCCTAAAACTAGAAGCACGCTGCAAAAAATAGCGGATGGGTTTATAGAAGTAGTGGGAGTAGTATTGAAATTATAGGAGTATTATTAGGGCTGGCTATATTTCCACCGTTACTATTTGCCTTGTTTATTATTTTATCGTTCTGATTGCTTTATTAGCCGGGGGATTTGGGGCTCTTTACAGTATATTGCCTTTCGCTATCAACTTCGATATAGTAACTACCCAACCCTATTGGGTTATCCCTGCTGTGTGTATATGCACCTTACTTGTAGTGGGAATTCCCATATTAAGCGTTATCTATGCCATATGTAATTACTTCTTTAAATATAAACCGGTATCTAATTCTACGAAATGGACATTACTTATTTTATGGATAATATCCCTGGTGATAGGTATTATTCTATCGGTTCATTACCATATACCGGTAGGTTTTAACCGGGATCATTCAACCGGACAATTTCACTGGAATTCATTACATATTTAGTCAGAAAAGAAGTATATAATGTTATTGTGTGTTTTAAAAAAAGAAAGCCGCTCTATCTCAGAGGGGCCTTCTTTTAAGGTTAACAAATTTATGAATAAAAACTACTAATGAATCAAGTAAATTGATTACTAATACCAGTAACCACTACAAAGATATGTACAAAGTTTTTATCCTGAAAACAATCTACATATTTTATTTATAATGTCCGCGGATAGCTTCTGCGATCTGTATAAACTCTTCCTGGGTTAATGTTAATTTCTTCTTTTTAAAATCCATATCCGATTCCTGCGTAATAGGAATCAGATGGATATGGGCATGAGGCACTTCCAATCCGATCACAGCCACTCCTACCCGGTTACAGGAAATAACTGCTTCGATAGTTTTAGCTACTTTTTTAGAAAAGATTATCATCCTGCCTAATAGCTCATCCTCTAAATCAAAAAGATAGTCAATTTCTTTTTTAGGAACTACAAGGGTATGCCCCTTAACTACCGGATTAATATCCAGAAAGGCAAAGAACTCCTCATTTTCTGCAATTTTATAACAGGGAATTTCGCCTGCTATTATTTTACTAAAAATAGTTGCCATATTCAGAAAGAGTAATTTATTAAATAGAAATTTCCAGAATCTCGAAACTCATAATACCGGAAGGCACCTGGATATCTACTTTATCTCCTACCTTTTTACCCATCAAGCCTTTGGCAATAGGGGTACTGACAGCAATTTTACCCTCTTTCAGGTTCGCTTCCGAATCTGAAACCAAGGTATAGGTCATCACTGCATTATTCTTGATATTTTTTATTTTAACCTTATTCAGGATTTGCACCTCATCGGTTTGTACCCGCGATTCGTCAATCAACCGGGCATTCGAAAGCAATGATTTAAGCTGCGCCAGTTTAGCTTCCATTATTCCCTGTGCCTCTTTGGCGGCATCATATTCAGCATTTTCAGACAAATCTCCTTTGTCTCTGGCTTCAGCGATCCGGGCAGATATTTCAGGACGTTTCACAGTCTCTAAATAATGAATCTCTGCCAATAATTTATTGTAGCCATCTTCTGTCATATAACTAACAGCCATAATTACATCCTCCTTCTTATATTTTATTGTAAAATTATTGATTATGATATAAAATAAAAAAGAATCCCGGTCATTCTATAACCGAAACTCCCCATATATTTCTTTTCAAGACTTCGCAAATATATGTTTTTTGTATTGATTTACAAAGTATTTTTAAATGCTTTAAAACATAGATAGCTGTAGATTAAAAATTCTATCTTAAAGTAAAGGTTTTACCACTGTATCCAGTTTCTCCAGATCATCAATCCGGTCTACCAAATTTCCTTTCCGGTCAAGTACAAAAATAGCAGGCAGTTGCTTTACATTATAAAGGGCAGCAACCTCCGAGTAAACAGATTCAGGATCATGCACACAAATCCAGGGCAAATTAGATGCTCCGTTTTTCCAGAAGTGGGTATCCGTATCCAAAGAAACTTGATAGATTTCCAGCCCCTTTGCATTATATTTTGTATAGATTTCTCCTAAAGCCATATTAAGTGCAGACGACCATTCCGTCTGGTAAGCCGTAAAGTTGATAAGCACAACCTTTCCTTCTGCCACCTCTGACAATCGCTCCAACTGGCCCCTTGTATCCGGCAAGTTAATATCCAGAAAAGAAATCTCCGTAGTTTCTATATCATCTAAATTAACAGGACGTTGTGAACGGATCACTTTGATAGATTGTAAAGCTAAATTATGCAAGTGCTTAGCCCGGGCACTTTCCGGATAAAAATGGTCAAAGCTAGTTGCAACAGCCCCATAGGCTCTTGAATCTTCCTTATCATACAGGTCAAAAAACAATAATCTATCAATCTGCTGGAAAAGGGCAAAATAAGCTGCCGTAGACATAGGAGCAGTATAAATGTATTTTCTCGCTACCTCTTTATAAGCTTCTACCGCTTCCAGTACCAAACGTTGATAAGTGGTATCGGCAATCAGTTTATCCTCATAATCCTTTCTGCTTCTGCTTATAATCTGGTTAGCGTCTAACTGGGCAAGGGTAATATTTTTAATTGCTTTACTATTTTCCGACCCTTCTACTGTATAGGAAATAGCAAAAGTACCTGCATCTGCATTAAAATTCAGAGTTTCCGTAGAATCGATCGCAAAGTTAATCAATTGGTTATTCAACCGTAACCTGTAAAACTCAGGATAATCCGGTTTCTTTTCCGTAAACTTAAATTTTCCTGCTGCGGAAAGTTTAACAGAATCTAAAACTTCAACCGATGAAATTCCCACATTTTCCAGATACATGGTTTGTCCATCAGCCCCTGACACTACGCCTTTTACTGTGAAATCCGACTTTTTCTCACAAGCAGTAAACAATAAGAGGATCAGGCAACTGAATGCCAGTGACAGGATAAATATTTTTTCATTATTTTTGATTGTCATAATGTATATTTGGGTACAAATATACATTATTTTACAATTATTTTGGGTACAAATATACATTATTTTACAATTATGTGGATATTATTGACCATTTCTTCATGGAATTTTAATAAAAAACCAAATAAGAAAGAGTTTTTCTTTTCATATTCATCTATTTACAGGTAAACTTTATTACATTTGCAGCAATTTTACAGTTTGAAAAAAGATAAGAAAAGAAGATTATGCTTAATCCAATTAACAAGACGATCGAATTAGGTGATGGAAGAACGATCACCATCGAGACCGGGAAATTGGCCAAGCAGGCGGATGGTTCAGTAACTGTTCGTATGGATAACACGGTGTTGTTAGCTACTGTTTGTGCTGCTAAAGATGCAAATCCCGGGGTTGATTTTATGCCACTACAGGTTGAATATAAAGAAAAATTTTCAGCACTCGGCCGCTTCCCAGGAGGTTTCACCAAAAGAGAGGGAAGAGCTTCCGACTATGAAATACTTACTTCACGCTTGATAGACCGGGCTTTACGTCCTTTATTCCCGGACGATTATCATGCCGAGGTATATATAAACATTATTTTATTTTCTGCAGATGGCGAGGATATGCCCGATGCGTTAGCCGGTTTAGCAGCCTCTTCTGCCTTAGCGGTATCGGATATTCCTTTTAACGGCCCTATTTCGGAAGTAAGGGTAGCCCGTGTGAACGGACAGTTCATTCTTAACCCTACCTTCTCCCAGCTTGAGAAAGCAGATATGGGCATTATGGTAGCAGCAACTGTCGATAATATTATGATGGTTGAAGGCGAAATGGACGAGGTACAGGAAGCAGATATGTTAGAAGCGATCCGGTATGCACATGAAGCTATTAAAATCCAGTGCCAGGCACAGTTGGAACTTTCCGAAGCTTGCGGAAAGTTAACTAAACGCGAATATTGCCACGAAGAAAATGACGAAGAGCTCCGGAAAGATATCCACGATAAATGTTATGAAAAAGCATATGCAGTGGCTGTTTCAGGTACAAGCAAACATGAACGTGGAGATGCTTTCGAAAAAATAATAGAAGATTATAAAGCCAACCTGACAGAAGAAGAGCTAGCTGCAAAAGGCAAAATGATCGGCCGTTACTACCACGATGTAGAAAAAGAGGCTATGCGCCGGGCAATCCTGGATGAAGGCAAACGCCTCGACGGACGTAAAACCAACGAAATCCGCCCAATCTGGATAGAAACAGATTACCTGCCAGGTCCTCACGGATCAGCGATTTTCACCAGAGGAGAAACGCAATCGCTTACAACAGTGACCCTGGGTACAAAATCAGACGAAAAAATGGTTGATGATGTACTAAACCACGGACGCGAAAGATTCCTTTTACATTATAACTTCCCTCCTTTTTCTACCGGCGATGCAAGAGCATCCAGAGGAGTAGGCCGTCGTGAAGTGGGTCACGGAAACCTGGCTCACCGTGCATTGAAACGTATGATCCCGGCTGACTATCCTTATGTGATCCGTGTAATTTCCGATATCCTTGAATCCAATGGTTCTTCTTCTATGGCAACAGTCTGTGCCGGAACCTTATCATTGATGGATGCCGGTGTAAAAATTAAAAAGCCTGTTTCAGGTATCGCTATGGGTCTTATTTCTGAGAATAAAGGACAGAACTATGCTATCCTTTCGGATATCTTAGGGGATGAAGACCACCTGGGAGATATGGACTTTAAAGTTACCGGAACCAAAGATGGTATCACCGCCACGCAGATGGATATCAAAGTAGACGGACTATCATACGAAATCCTCGAAAATGCATTAGCACAAGCCAGAGAAGGCCGACTTCATATCCTTGGTAAGATTACGAAGGCTATGCCGGAAGTTCGTCCTGACCTGAAACCACATGCTCCACGCATCGAAACCATGACTATTGGTAAAGAATTCATTGGTGCGGTAATTGGCCCGGGTGGAAAGATCATCCAGGGTATCCAAGAAAAAACGGGTGCTACGATCACGATTGAAGAGGTTGACGGTGTAGGTAAAATTGAAGTTTCCAGCAATAACAGAGAGTCTCTGGATGCAGCCATGAGAGCAATTAAAGGAATTGTTGCAGTTCCGGAAGTAGGCGAAGTATACGAAGGAAAGATATCCTCGGTAATGCCTTACGGTGCTTTTGTTGAATTTATGCCAGGTAAAGATGGTTTACTTCATATCTCCGAAATTGACTGGCAGCGTTTGGATAGTGTAGAACAGGCTGGATTGAAAGAAGGTGATACTGTTCAGATCAAATTAGTAGATATCGATCCTAAAACCGGTAAATTTAAACTTTCACGGAAGGTTTTATTACCTAAACCAGAAGGTTACGAAGAGCGTCCACCCCGTAAAAAACGTTTTGACCGGGGCGACCGCAACGATCGCGGACCCCGCAATAATGATCGTAACAACTACAGACAATAATAAAGTTATAACCTATATAAAAAGGAGGCTGACAATAGCTTCCTTTTTTGTTACCATTAACTTCATAAAAAACAAAGGCACTATACATCCATATATAGTGCCTTTGCTAAAAAATATGCTACTTGTTATTTACAGCCACAAGAAGCATTCCTGGGTTTGAGTTGCTTAAAGAAATCATTTCCCTTATCGTCTACCAAAATAAATGCGGGGAAGTTCTCTACTTCAATTTTCCAGATAGCTTCCATTCCCAGTTCCGGATATTCCAGGCACTCTACTTTCTTAATACTTTCCTGGGCCAGGATAGCAGCAGGTCCACCGATACTTCCCAGGTAGAAACCACCATATTTATGACAGGCATCTGTTACCTGCTGGCTACGGTTGCCCTTAGCGATCATAATCATGCTTCCACCCTGCGATTGGAAAAGGTTTACGTACGAATCCATACGACCTGCGGTTGTAGGTCCGAAGGATCCTGAAGCCATACCTTCCGGAGTTTTGGCAGGGCCGGCATAGTAAATAGGATGGTCTTTGATATACTGTGGCAATCCCAATCCTTCATCAATACGCTCTTTCAGTTTGGCATGTGCGATATCACGACCTACCACAATGGTTCCAGTTAATGATAAACGGGTTGCTACAGGATATTTGGAAAGTTCTTTTAGAATCTCTTCCATCGGACGGTTAAGATCAATCTTCACAGCATCTCCTTCGCCGGCATTTCTAAGGCCTTCAGGGATTAAACGTCCCGGATTTGTTTCAAGCTTTTCAATCCAGATCCCCTCTTTATTGATCTTAGCTTTTATATTACGGTCGGCCGAGCAGGAAACCCCCATACCAATCGGACAAGAAGCACCGTGACGGGGTAAGCGGATGATCCGGATATCATGGGCAAAATATTTACCACCAAACTGGGCACCCAGGCCAATATTATAAGCCTCTTCCAATACCTGTTTTTCCAGTTCTATATCACGGAAGGCCTGTCCTCCTTCATTTCCTTCGGTAGGCAGGTTATCATAATAATGTGCAGAAGCGAGTTTAACAGTCTTCAGGTTCGTTTCAGCAGAAGTTCCGCCAATCACAAAAGCAATATGGTAAGGAGGACAAGCCGCAGTACCCAGCGATTTCATTTTTTCTACCAGACAAGGCACCAATGTTCCAGGATTTAACGTAGCTTTTGTCTCCTGGTAAAGGTACGTTTTATTGGCAGACCCCCCACCTTTCGCAATACATAAGAACTTATATTCATTTCCCTGCACGGCATACAAATCAATCTGAGCTGGCAAATTACAGCCGGTATTGATCTCTTTATACATATCCAAAGGTACATTCTGCGAATAACGCAAGTTCTCTTCCGTATAGGTTTTATATACACCTTTGGATAAAGCTTCCGCATCATCTCCATCTGTCCATACCTGCTGGCCTTTTTTACCCATGATAATAGCTGTACCTGTATCCTGGCAGAAAGGAAGTTTTCCTTTGACAGAAACTTCTGCATCACGCAGGAAGGTCAATGCCACATACTTATCGTTATCACTGGCTTCAGGGTCATTCAATATCTTAGCTACCTGTTCCTGATGCTCCGGGCGCAAATAAAAAGCCACATCATGAAAAGCTGCGTTCGCTAACCTGGTTAGCCCTTCAGCTTCTACTTTCAGAATTTCTTTTCCTTCAAATGCTGTTACAGAAACATGCTCATTGGTTAGCAGATAATATTCCGTAGTGTCTTTTCCCATCGGGAATGGTTCTTGGTACTTAAAAGGAGGTGTTGCCATATCTTTTAAATCAATTAAAAAGGATTATTATTGGTTCGTTTTTATTGTTACAAATGTACTCAATAATTTAATATGTTATAAACTATAATTATCTTTCTTTATTTACTTTATAAGATTAAAAATTCATTAGAACCCTAAAGTTTACCTATAATAAAAGTGCTATTTGTTAAAAAGATTCTATATTTGCAAAATAGAAACGGCCGGAAAGAACTCGAAGTATTTAATTTTAAATAATACGCTGATATGACACCCGTATAAAAACTTTAAATCTATTCGCTATTCACGTCGTAGTGAAAGGTCACTTTCCTGAAAATGTTTATAAGAGTGAATTTTATATCAGCCAGTATATAAAGAAAGCTCATAAAACCGGATTATTTGTCAGAAATAAAGTTAATTTTAATATATAAATATCTTTAATTAAACATATATTAACCTAATATCAATTATAAAAATTGTCAGGCAGGATTGATTATCATTCAAATACCAATGCCAATGGAATAAAACAGTTTATTTTTTCATTAATAAGTATTAATTATAAAGATTTTATCACATCTTTGCTAATCATAACGAAAAAATATTTTAGTTTTGCATACTAAGGCATAGCAGACTCTTGATAGTGAATATATAAACATAGTAACATTTAAACTTATAAACATAGTAACATTTAAACTTACATCAAATTATGAACAAAAAGTTTTTATTACCATTTTTCGTAATGGCAGCTATCTTAACCCTTTCTTCTTGTTCAAACAAGTTGAAACCGTTAGCTGAAGAGTACATCAAAGCTGAACCACAGCCTTTGGAAGCGATCGGTGGAAAAGTACCTGTAACTATTAACGCCACTTTCCCAGCAAAATGGTTCAATAAAAAAGCCGTTGTGACTGTAACACCAGTACTTCGTTATGCAGGTGGTGAAGCATGGGGAACCTCTTACACTTACCAGGGTGAAAAAGTAAAAGACAACAACCAGGTAATTGCTTACAAAGCTGGTGGTAATGTAACAATGACTTCATCTTTCAACTACAAACCGGAAATGAAGAAATCTGAACTTTATCTTTCTTTTGAAGCGAAGATCAAAAACAAAACAGTTAAATTGCCGGATGTAAAGATTGGTGAAGGTGTTATCGCTACTTCTGCTTTGGCTGATGCCGGCACTGCAAACCCTGCAATTGCTGCGGACAAGTTCCAACGCATCATCAGAGAAGCACATGATGCAAACATTATGTTCCTTATCCAACAGGCTGAACTTCGTTCTAAAGAGTTGGACAAACAGGAAATCACAGACTGGAAAGAACTGATCAAATCTGCTGACGAAGCTCCTAACCAGAATGTAGCTATTGAAATTTCTGCTTATGCATCTCCTGACGGTGGTGTTAAATTGAATACTGGTTTAGCAGAAAGACGTGAAGGTAATACTTCAAAATATCTTGAAAGAGAATTGAAGAAAGAAAAACTGGATCTGCCGGTTGACGCTCGTTACACTGCTCAGGACTGGGAAGGTTTCCGCGAATTAGTATCTAAATCCAACATCCAGGATAAAGATCTTGTTCTTCGTGTTCTTTCTATGTACAACGATCCTGAACAACGCGAAATGGAGATCAAAAACATCTCTTCTGTATTCAGTGTATTAGCTGACGAAATTTTACCACAGTTACGTCGTTCACGCTTAACTGCTAACATTGAAATCATCGGTAAATCTGATGACGAAATCAGTGCATTGGCAAAAAGCAATCCTTCTGAACTGAATATCGAAGAAATCCTGTACGCGGCTACTTTAACTGATAATCCTTCTGAAAAAGAAGCTATCTATGTAAAAGCAAGTGAACTGTATCCTAACTGCTATCGTACATGGAACAATGTGGGTATGATGCGTTTCCGTGCCGGCGATATAGCTAAAGCCGAAGAATTATTCAACAAATCTAATTCTGTAAAAGCGAACAACGAAGCTAACATGAACTTAGGTTTGGTTGCATTAACCAAAGGGGATCAGGCAAAAGCCCAGCAGTTATTTGGTAATGCTGCCGGTGTGGCTGAATTAAGCGAAGCCTTAGGCGTTCTTTATCTGGAACAAGGCGAATATGCTAAAGCTGTTAACTCATTCGGATCAGTTAAGAGCAATAATGCTGCCCTGGCTCAAATCTTAGTAAAAGACTATAGTAAAGCTCAGCAAACATTAAATGCTGTTCCTAACCCAGATGGTATCACTGAATATCTGAAAGCTATCGTAGCTGCCCGCACTAACGACTCTAATGGGGTTGTTAATAGCCTGAAAGCTGCTATCGCTAAAGATCCTTCATTAGCTAAAGAAGCTGCTATCGATCTTGAATTTGCAAAATATTCAACAAACTCAGATTTCACAAGCTTAGTTAAATAAGTATATATGTTTTGAGATAAAAAAAGGCTATCGGAAATCCGATAGCCTTTTTTTATCTCAAAACATATAACAAAGTAATAATAGGAAAAGACCATCCCTGTTTCCCGTACCAAAAGATTTCTCATCTTCTCTATAAAAGTAAAGACTACTCACAAGTTGGGTAGTCTTTACTTTTATATATATATATTAACGACCTATATTATCTATCTTGACTGGCACTTTCTTTCATTTTCATCTAAAAGGATCTTACGCATACGCATATAGTTAGGAGTTATCTCTACATATTCATCAGATTTAATGTATTCTAATGCATCTTCCAGACTAAATACAATCGGAGGAGCCAGGGCTACTTTATCATCTGAACCTGAAGCACGCATATTGGTAAGCTTCTTAGATTTAGTTACATTTACAACCAGATCGCCTTCTTTTGAATGTTCACCAACTACCTGGCCGGCATAAACCTCATCTTGCGGAGCAATAAAGAAGCGACCGCGCGACTGTAAGTTATTCAGTGCATATGCAAATGCAGTTCCACCTTCCATGGCAATAATAGAGCCATTGTTACGACGCTCTATCTCACCTTTCCAGGTTTGGAATTCCAGAAAGCGGTGTGCTATAATAGCTTCACCGGCAGATGCGGTGAGTAACGAGTTATTCAAACCAATAATACCACGGGAAGGTATATTAAATTCCAGGTACATACGTTCGTTTTTACTTTCCATCATTGTCATCTCACCCTTACGTTTGGTTACAATATCAATGATACGGCTGGAGTATTCTTCCGGTAAATTAATAGTTAATTGCTCTACCGGTTCATACTTAACTCCATCAATCTCTTTTATAATTACCTGGGGTTGTCCTACCTGTAATTCGTAACCTTCACGCCGCATGGTTTCGATCAGTACAGATAGATGCAATACACCACGGCCATATACTAACCATGAATCAGCAGAATCTGTAGGCATCACACGTAATGCCAGATTTTTATCCAGCTCTTTTTCCAGACGTTCGAAAATATGCCGTGAAGTCACAAATTTACCGTCCTTGCCAAAGAAAGGAGAGTTATTGATAGTAAATAACATCGACATGGTTGGTTCATCTATAGCAATGGTTGGTAGAGCTTCCGGTTGATTTACATCACTGATGGTCTCGCCAATATCAAATCCTTCCACTCCAATCACTGCACAAATATCTCCGGATTTTACCGAATCAACCTTAGTACGTCCTAAGCCTTCAAAGATGTGAACTTCTTTAATTTTAGATTTAACCTGTGCGCCATTCCGTTTACATAAAATAATTTCCTGCCCCTCTTTTAACTCTCCGCGATGTACACGGCCAATAGCAATACGGCCTACATATTTCGAGAAATCGAGAGAAGTGATTAGCATCTGCGAAGGCCCTTCGATCATTTCGGAAGCCGGGATATGTTCAATAATCGTATCCAGCAGAGTAAAGATATCTTCTGTCGGTTCCTTCCAGTCTAACGACATCCAACCCTGTTTAGCCGATCCGTACACTGTAGGGAAGTCTAACTGGTCTTCCGTAGCATCCAGGTTAAACATGAGATCGAAAACCATCTCCTGCACCTCGGAAGGGCGGCAGTTGGGTTTATCCACCTTATTTATAACAACAACCGGTTTAAGGCCTAACTGAATGGCTTTCTGAAGTACAAAACGGGTTTGTGGCATAGGTCCTTCAAATGCATCTACCAATAGCAGACATCCATCTGCCATATTGAGTACCCGCTCTACCTCACCACCAAAGTCGGCGTGCCCCGGAGTATCAATAATATTAATCTTATGATCTTTGTATTGAATAGATACATTTTTTGAAAGGATGGTAATTCCTCTTTCACGTTCGAGATCGTTACTGTCTAAAAACTGGTCCGGCTCTGCCTGTCCCTCACGGAAAAGCTTACCGGCTAATAACATTTTGTCAACGAGCGTAGTCTTTCCGTGATCTACGTGTGCGATAATCGCAATATTCCTAATCTTTTGCATTGAGACTAATTTATTGGCGCAAAGGTACAACAAAATACTTGCCACACAAAAAAAGGTAATGAAAACTATTGATATTCAAAAAGGAATCTATACCTTTGCATCCGCTTAGATAACATAGTATTAATTTATTAAAGTAAACAAGAATCATGTATTTAGATTCAGCAAAGAAAAAAGAACTTTTTGAAAAGTACGGTAAAGGTGGTACAGACACAGGATCTCCTGAAAGCCAGATCGCTCTGTTCTCTTTCCGCATCTCACATCTTACAGAGCACCTGAAGAAAAATCACAAGGATCACAGCACTGAAAGAGCACTGAAAATGTTGGTAGGTAAACGTCGCCGTTTATTGGATTACCTGAAAAGAATAGAAATCGAAAGATATCGTTCTATTATTAAAGAACTTGGTATCAGAAAGTAAAAATATTTTTTTACAATGTTTAAAAAGGGTAATTTCACGAGAAATTACCCTTTTTCTATTCCTAACCCCCTGCTTTCCTACCCATTATTTGCCTAATATTTATTATATTTACACCCTATAAATACCACCCTTTTACTACGAAAAAGAATTTATGAAGCCGGAAGAAATTCAAGATTATAACGATAACGACAATAACATAAAAGATACAAACAACTATTTACCGGAAAAAAAAGACCAAGGAAATGGTAACCCCCATTCGGACTATAAGATGCCGGAGAAAGGCGATAGCCGGGTAACATACCATCTCTCCGGGATGTACCAGAACTGGTTTCTGGATTATGCCTCCTACGTGATCCTGGAACGGGCTGTTCCTCATATTAACGACGGGCTTAAGCCTGTACAACGCCGTATCCTCCATTCCATGAAACGGCTGGACGACGGGCGCTACAATAAAGTGGCTAATATCGTAGGGCATACCATGCAGTTTCACCCGCATGGGGATGCTTCTATTGGAGATGCCCTGGTGCAACTGGGACAAAAAGACCTTCTGATAGATTGCCAGGGAAACTGGGGAAACATATTAACCGGAGATGGGGCAGCTGCTCCGCGTTATATTGAGGCACGCCTTTCCAAATTTGCCCTCGAAACTGTATTCAATCCCAAAACGACTGAATGGAAACTCTCTTACGACGGACGTAATAAAGAACCGATTACTTTACCCGTAAAGTTTCCTTTATTGCTTGCACAGGGTGTGGAAGGTATTGCAGTAGGGCTATCGTCTAAAATATTTCCTCATAACTTCAATGAGTTATTGGATGCTTCCATTAGCTATTTACGGGGAGAGCCTTTTAACCTGTATCCCGATTTCCAGACCGGCGGATACATTGATGTAGGTAAATACAACGACGGTGAAAGAGGCGGTTCTGTTAAAGTAAGGGCAAAAATCACCAAGCTGGATAATAAAACGCTTGTTATCAATGATATCCCCTACGGAAAGACAACCTCTTCCATTATCGAATCTATCCTAAGAGCAAACGATAAAGGAAAGATCAAGATCAAAAAGATTGACGACAATACTGCCCGCAATGTTGAAATATTGGTACATCTGGCTCCCGGAGTGTCTTCCGATAAAACGATCGATGCCTTATACGCCTTTACAGATTGTGAGATAAGTATTTCTCCGAACTGTTGTATAATAATGGAGAACAAACCTTATTTTCTTACGGTAAGCCGGGTGTTAAAACATTCTACCGACGCTACTTTAGTACTTTTACGTACAGAACTGGAAATAGAAAAAGCAGAACAGCAGGAAGCACTCTTCTTTGCCTCGTTGGAAAAGATCTTTATCGAACAAAGAATTTATAAAGATAAAGAATTCGAGAATGCCAAAGATATGGACGAAGCTGTTGCCCATATCGACAAACGGCTGACACCGTTTAAACCTACTTTTATACGTGAGGTTACCCGCGACGATATCTTACGTTTGATGGAGATCAAAATGGCACGCATCCTGAAGTTCAATTCCAATAAAAGTAATGCTGTGATTGCGCGTATCCGGGAGGAAATCGCACGCATCAATAATCATCTGGACAATATCGTGGAATATACAATCAACTGGTTCAGCACGCTCAAAGAGAAATACGGGAAGGATCATCCCCGTATGACCGAAATACGGAACTTCGATACCATTGAAGCAACCAAGGTAGTAGAAGCAAACGAAAAACTGTATATTAACAGGAAAGAAGGCTTTATCGGAATGAGCCTTAAGAAGGATGAATTTGTATGCAATTGTTCGGATATAGACGATATTATTATCTTCTACCGGAACGGAAATTATAAGATCGTAAAAGTAAGTGATAAAATGTTTATCGGTAAAGACGTACTGTACTTAAATGTGTTTAAGCGGAACGACAACCGGACAATTTATAATGTGATTTATCGGGATGGAAAAGTTGGTATTAACTTTATCAAACGTTTTGCCATAATCGGTATTACCCGGGATAAAGAATACACCGTTACCAAAGGGACACCGGACTCACGTATTCTTTATTTCAGTGCCAATCCAAACGGTGAAGCCGAAACGGTAAAAGTGATACTGAAACCCAAACCGCGACAAAAATTACTTGTTTTTGAAAAAGATTTCAGTGAGATCGCTATCAAAGGACGTAGTTCTATGGGTAATATCCTCACAAAAGCCGAGATACATAAAATAAGCTTAAAACAAAAAGGAAACTCGACCTTAGGAGGACGCCAGGTATGGTTTGACTGGGATGTATTAAGACTTAACTATGATGGTCGTGGAGAAGAGCTGGGCGAATTCCAGAGCAACGAACAGATACTTGTGATTTCCCGTAACGGAGAGTTCTATACAACCAATTTCGATTTAAGTAATCATTATGATAAGAATATCCAGAAGATCGAAAAGTATGATTCCAACAAAGCATGGACAGCTATCCTGTATGATGCCGACCAAAAATATCCTTACCTGAAACGTTTCCAGTTAGACTCAAGCTCGAAAAAGCAGAACTTCCTGGGCGAGAATCCTAAAAGCCAGCTCCTGTTCCTGACAGACGAAGTATATCCACGGATCGAAATTGTATTCGGTGGCCACGACAGTTTCCGGGAGCCTTTAATTATAGAAGCAGATGAGTTTGTAGGAGTAAAAAGCTTTAAAGCAAAAGGCAAACGGGTTTCCACCTATAACATCCAAACGATTAATGAACTAGAACCTACCCGTTATCCTACTCCTTCAAATGAAGAACCTACTGGAAAAGAAAAAGAAAATATAATAGAAAATGAACAGGACAACCAGAGCAACTCAGATATTATTGACGAAATAACGGGACAGATGAAACTATTTGATAAATAGCCTATGTGCAGAGCTTTTATACTGCTCTTCATAGCAGGCCACACATTTTTATTTGCAAAAGCTCAGGCTCCGCAAGAAATACCGAGATCAACAAACGAGAGTACAATGATAGATACCGGAGAATACAACATCAAAGATACCTATCTCTCTCCGCTTAAATATACCGGCTGGGGTATACGGGTACTGAATGAAAGAATGAAAATGGCCTCATTAGCCAATTACCATATCTCCCGCCAGCAATTATTTAATGTAGAGTTCAGTTCAACCAGCTAATCCTTCCAAAACTGCGGAAGGATTAGCTGGTTTTATTGATTATACACTTGGTTATCATTACCATTTTCCTCTAACTCCTAACTTTAAATTACTTACAGGGGCTTCCGTACGTGGAATGGGAGGATTTATATACAATACCCGTAACTCCAATAATCCGGCAACGGCAAAAGTCGATCTCGATTGCAATTTATCTGCCCTGGCAATCTATAGAAAAACAATTAAAGACTACCCCTTAACCTTTCGGTATCAAGTAACGATTCCTTTTATAGGGGTCTTCTTTGCCCAGGAATATGGCCAACCCTATTATGAAATCTTTGATGCCGGTAATGGGAAAGGAGTAATTTTATTCAACTCTTTTCATAATAAATTCGCTATAAAGAATTACCTTACAGCAGATTTTCCAATAGGAATTTTATTATACGGGTTGGGTACCTGGGAAGTATATACCGTACGGATGTGAATTACACGGAAAGTCATATTATTTCCAATAGTTTTATGATCGGATTCGTACGGGAAATAATCTCCTTCCGGGGGGGGAAGACCTTAAAAAGAAAAACCATTTTAGAAGTGCTTATTATTAAATGCAAAAATACTCCTATATAGCTGGATATCTATACTACCACTGGTTAGTAGTTGTGAAATGGCAGATAAGCATTCGGCAGATCCTGTGGAGAATTTTGAGACCTTATGGAAGATCCTAGATGAACGGTATTGCTTTTTTGAATATAAGGAGATCGACTGGGACGAAGTATACCAGGAATATAAGCAACTTATCTATGAACCGATAAATGAATACTCCCTCTTTTGGGTGCTGGAAAGTATGCTTGTCGAATTAAAAGACGGACATACCAACCTGATAGCTCCTTTTAATACCTCCCGCTATTGGGCCTGGTTTGAAGATTTTCCTCCCAATTATTATGAAGAGATTTTATACAACTATCTGAAAGATGGGTATAACGAATTTGGTACGATATGCTACTGCAAATTACAAAATGACCAGATAGGCTATATTCAATATATAAGTTTTTCAGAAGGATTAGGAGAAAAAGATATTAATCAGATATTTGAATATCTTGAAGATTGCCAGGGACTTATCCTGGATATCCGGAATAATACAGGAGGTGCTCTTAGTTATTCCGATCGTTTTGCAGCACATTTTTTTGATAAAAAGACTCTTACAAGCTATATGCTCCATAAAACTGGAAAAGGCCACGTGGATTTTTCTACTCCCTATCCTATCTATATTTCTCCTTCAAGCGGCATTAACTGGCATAAGCCCACCATTGTACTTACCAATCAGCAATGTTATAGTGCAGCAAACGATTTTGCTAACAAACTAAGAAACCTACCCCATATAACTACGCTGGGCGACCGGACAGGAGGTGGTAGTGGCTTGCCCTTTACCTCCGAACCACCTAATGGCTGGAGTATCCGCTTTTCGGCCTGCCCTATCCTGGATGCTAATATGCAGCATACTGAATTCGGTATAGACCCTGACATCGAAATCGCTTTTACTTCCGAAGATTACCAACAGGGAAAAGATACCCTGATAGAGGAAGCCCTCCGTTTATTATCAGCTAATTAAAAACTACGACTGGAGTGGGAGAGAAAAAACTAACTAATTAATTTGCAAATTAATAAAAATGCTATACCTTTTTGCAAATTAATAAAAATGCTATACCTTTGCACAGCAATTCCAATGCGGCTGTGGTGTAATTGGTAGCCACGCCAGACTTAGGATCTGGTGCTTCACAGCGTGGGGGTTCGAGTCCCTTCAGCCGCACTCACTAAAAATGTAAAGCTCTGAAAAACTGTTTAGTTTTTCAGAGCTTTTTATATCCTAAAAATATATAAAATAATAATGGGTATCTTGATTGTGAGCTTATTCCAAAAACAGTAAATAAAGTTACCATAGAGGGAACACCATATGTTTAATCTTATTTTGCAGGAATACAAAGGTCTACTATCCAGGAAGCATTCGCATCCTGTGTATCGCCGGCACAGCTTATATACAACTCATAATGGTCACGCATGTCATATTCGCATCCCTTTTCATTAAAGGTGGTATATGCTTTCTGCCATGCTTCGCCATATTCAGACATGATTACCTCCACCTGCATCACAAAATACTTACCACCGCTTATGATATAATACTTCATTCCTTCACCAGGCTCACTACCTGATAAATCCTCCAGACATGCTTCCGAACGTAATTTATCGGCTGGTGTATTCGCAGGATCATCATGATAAACCCCTGCCATTTTAGGAGAAACAGCCCACAGGTTGTTTGCACTTGCCCATGCAGCAAGTTTCTCAAATGCTTTTGCAATACCTGCATATTCGCCCCTATGTGAAATGGCGATCGTTTTAATCGGTTCAAGATTTTTAATCGCCATACTGTTAATCTTCATAAATCTAATTTTTTAATGATTTGTTTTATTATAGCTTTCACTTCAACAGGACTAACGACAGTTGTCGTATCGATCATACTTTCACAACTGGCCGCGACCGTAACTGTACAAGTAATGTCGATATGCGGTCAAACTGGTTCATTGCAACTGTTTAAGTTTCTTCGTACATCATTACTATATTAATTAGTCACTTTTACTTCTATTTTTTTGTCTGGGAAACGGGATGCCTGCATGTGAAAGATATTCCACAATATTATATGTCAATTCTACATCCTGCATCACACCAGCCCAATCCCATTCAGGATCATAGTTGTCATGTGGTGTATGATATAAATTCTTAACGAAATCATTATAAGTGGTCGTTGCCCATTCTTTACCGTGTTCTTTACTATCATAGCAACCTAATGCCCACGAAGAAGCCACCCCGGCTTTGTAAAAAGCATAATGATCACTTCGATAAAAAAGCCCCGACTCCGGATTGGGATCCAACATAACATAACGTCCCTGTTTCTCAGCATATACTTTAAAAAGATCATCCAGTTCCGACTGTCCGTATCCAATGATTGTAAGATCATTCATCGCACCACGGGGGACCATTATATCATTATTGAAACAAACTACCGTCTGATTCATCGGTACAATTGGGTGTAGTGTGTAATATTCACTTCCTATAAGCCCCTGTTCTTCTGCAGTCGGGAAGAAAAGAATAATGGATCGCTCCGGCTTTTTCTTGCTTTCAGCTACAAGCCTGCCTATTTCGAAAGCCCAGGCCATAACAACACCATTATCTACTGCTCCGTTAAATATAGAATCTCCATTACTTGGAATACTAATTCCAAAATGATCCCAGTGTGCCGATACAATAATAGCTTCCTCAGGTTTTACACTTCCTTTAATGATCCCTGCTACATTATGCGACACATTCCGTTCAAAAGTATTCTCCATATCTACAGAAATAGTAGCATTCATAGGAAATGATACCTGTTCGCCCCGTACAGCCATCATGCGCAATTGCTCAATACTATAACCTAGTTCGGAAAAAATACGGTCGGCAGCCTCGGCTGAGACCCATCCGGCAAGCTTGCATTTGTTCCACACCGATTCATCATCAATATACAGATGAGAACTGATAGCACTGTTCTTCGGCACATTATATCCGTATCCGGCTCCCATTTCTTCATGGATGATCAGTACCTCTTCTGCTCCAAGTGCTGCAGCTTTCTCATACTTATAGGTCCACCGCCCGTAATATGTCATCTCTCTTCCTTTAAACAGTGTAGTATCTTCCGTATATAATCCTGGATCGTTAATCAATACTACAATAGTCTTTCTTTTTACATCCATATCCGCAAAGTCATCCCAGCCATACTCCGGTGCTTCAATACCAAAGCCACAGAATACCAGCTCCGAATCCCTGATACTTACTTTATCCGAAGGATATGGAGCATGTACGGCTAAGTCATCGTATACGTTCAGTATCACCTGTTGCCGCCCTATCCGCACTATACCATCACTTACAACCCTGGTAGTACTCTCCAACACAGGAACTTCCTGAAAATAGGAATCACCAAAACCGGGTGCATAACCGATCTTTTGCAATTCTTCTTGCAGATAGTTAATAGTAAGCACCTCTCCCTCTGTAAAAAGCTTTCTGCCCATAAACTCATCCGAGCCCAGCGTGCCACAAATTCTCCAGAGATTATCTACTGAAACTTCCACTGTATTACTGCCACACGAGGTGGTAAGCAACATAATACCTGTCAGGGCATATAAAATAAGACTTCTCATTCTGTGATACTTTAGTTTGCCTGTAAAGATAGTGAAAACCAGGCACAGCATCAAGTTTATATAAAGCTGGGAGGGTTATTACACAAAAAAAGCTTTCCTAATAGGAAAGCTTTTTTTCATCTTATATAATTTGCTTATATTAGGGAACGCATATACTCAATAAACTCTTCTCCCATCCAATTACCATCAAATTTGTTACCATTTATAAAAAGTGCCGGAGTTCCATCTACTGCGTACCGGGTACCAGATTCGTAATCTTCCCGGATCTTGGCGGCATACTTCTGGTCTGTAAAATCTTTCTCCAGTTGATCCATATTTAATCCAATCTGACGGGCATAATTCAATAAATAAGGATCAGCTAATTCTTCCTGGTTTTCAAAAAGAATATCATGCATTTCCCCAAATTTATCCTGCAATGCAGCGGTTTCCGCAATAGCAGCCGCTTTCAAAGCATATGGATGAATATCTGTTAAAGGGAAATTACGAAATACAAACATCAGATTATCCCCTAATTCTTCCTGGGCTTCTTTAATAATATAGGAAGCCTTTTTACAATAAGGACATTCATAATCTCCATATTCGATCAGTTGAATGGCTGCATTTTTTGCGCCCTGCAAATGATCATCTGCTTTTATTTTTATTTCCATCTTTCTAGCTTTTATCTGAATTATAACTATTTAGTCTGACTACAAAACAGAACAGCCGGCTGAAAGAGTTTGTTTATGAAAAAATTCCTAACAATAAATTAAACTAAATAATTTATCCGGCGAAAAAATATCGATAGCCGCTTTCCGGATATCAGTTACAGTAATCGTATCTATTTTCGCAAACATCTCTTCCAGCGTATCATACCGGTTGTACTGCAAAAAGCTTTTTCCTAATCCCAGAAAGAGTCCTTCTTTATTATCGCTGGCCACTCCTAACTGTCCTTTTACCTGTTTTTTAGCTGCTGCAAAATAGGCCGGTGATAAAAGGGAAGAACAGAATCTATCTAATTCATTATTTACTAACCGGAGTGCTTTTTTCATATTTTTAGGATCCGTACCAAAGTATATAGTAGCCAGACCGGAATCTGTATAAGATGTTAAATTAGCTTCCACATTATAAGCCAAACCATGTCTTTCCCGTAATGCAAGATTCAGGCGGCTATTCATACCTGGCCCTCCCAGCATATTATTTAACAGGAAAAGCGATATACGCCTTTCATCATGCATACTGTAGCCACGTCCTCCCAGAAGAACGTGTGTCTGGTGAGTATCTTTTTCTACCTGCTTATTAACCGGTAAAATTACCGCTGGTTTCTTCCTATCTTTAATCAAATTACTTTTAGGATAACAACTTACATATTTTTCCGCCAGCTTAATGATTTTATCAAAATCTTTACGACCCATCGAAAAGAAGACCATATTAGCAGGTGTATAAAAACGATCCACAAAAGAACGGCCGGAGGCAGAAGTAAAATTTTCAAGGGTTTGCTCACTTCCCAAAATATGATGCCCTAGTGGATGACCAGCAAATACAAGGTTCTCGAACTCGTCGAAAATCAGTTCTGAAGGAGAATCCTCATATGAACTAATTTCATCTAATATCACATCTATCTCTTTT
Source organism: Tannerellaceae bacterium (assembly GCA_021204405.1). Lineage (GTDB taxonomy): Bacteria > Bacteroidota > Bacteroidia > Bacteroidales > Tannerellaceae > JAJPZJ01. The sequence continues at coordinate 21,155 of JAJPZJ010000127.1, forward strand.
TCTATTTCCGGTTGAGGAAACTGTGAATTAAACACCAGGTCGGCCAGTAATTCGAACGCCCGATTATAATGTTCCTCCATAAAAACGGAGTAAACAAAAGTATCCTCTTTGGTAGTGTAGGCATTTAGTTCGCCTCCCACATTCTCCATCCGGTTAAGTATATGCCAGGATTTTCGTTTTGAAGTTCCTTTAAATAACATATGCTCCACAAAATGAGCCAACCCGCATTCATGGGGTTGTTCGTCACGTGCCCCGGCATTGATCGCAAACCCGCAATACGAAACAGGCGAATCTACAACCAGATGAATTATCCTTAACCCATTGGGCAAAGTATGCGAAAAATATTCCATATGATAAATTTCAGAATAATTAAGATGCAAAACTATAACAAATAAGGATAGCTCGTTTATTTATTATAACCATTAATTTTATCTCTATCCTATTCCTAAGATTCTGTAAAAAAACAGCTACTGGTATAAACACTGAACATAAAAAATAATACTTTTGCAATCACAAAAAACGAAACAAGACTTTATGACAACTGACTCCGTTTTATCTCTACTACAACAGGAAGCTGAAGCTGTCCGCAATATACCGGTAACCTCCGGCTACCAGGAAACGATTGATCTAATCATTGAACATGTACATCATAAAAAAGGGAAATTGATTATAAGTGGAATGGGAAAAGCCGGTCAGATAGCGATGAATATTGCTACTACTTTTAGTTCGACCGGAACCCCGGCATTCTTTTTACATCCAAGTGAAGCCCAACACGGTGACCTGGGTATTATTCAGGAAAATGATATCATGTTGCTTATTTCCAATTCAGGGAAAACACGCGAATTAGTTGAACTGGTTGAACTAACCAAAGGATTAGTTCCGGAAATGAGTTTTATTGTAATTACCGGCAATCCGGAAAGCCCATTAGCGGCTAAAGCAACCGTTTGTTTACCAACCGGCAACCCCCCTGAAGTATGTCCACTAGGACTTACTCCTACCACCTCGACTACAGTTATGACCGTAATCGGAGATATCCTGGTAGTAAATACTATGAAACAGATTGGTTTCAACAATAAAGACTATGCCAAAAGGCATCACGGTGGTTATCTGGGCTCTAAAAGCCGCCGGCAATGTGAAAACGAATAAAAAACTCACCATGAGAAAAGTTATTGGTATTGGCGAAACGATACTGGATATTATATTCAGAGACAATCAACCACAAAAAGCAGTTCCGGGAGGCTCTGTATTTAACGGCCTGGTCTCATTGGGAAGGTTGGGAGTACCCATATCTTTTATCAGCGAAATAGGGAACGACCAGGTAGGAGCTATGATCCGTAAATTCATGCAGGAAAATAATATCTCTACCGATTATATCGATACATTTCCCGATGGCAAAAGTCCTCTTTCCCTCGCTTTTCTTGATGAGAATAATAATGCCAATTATCTTTTTTATAAAGATTATCCCAATCAACGCCTTAAAGTCCCACTGCCCACTATCAGGGAGGATGACATTTTTATTTTTGGCTCCTACTATTCATTGAATCCGGTGCTGAGAGCCCGTACCCTTGAATTCCTGCAATATGCACAAGAGAGAAAAGCCATCATTTATTACGATCCTAATTTCCGAAAAGCACACGCCCATGAAGCCATCATGTTACTCCCTACTGTGCTTGAAAACTTCGAATTTGCCAATATTGTAAGAGGCTCGGACGAAGATTTCCTGAACTTATTTAATGATACAGATATGTTGCATGTGTATAAAGAACATATTCAATTTTACTGTGAGACCTTTATCACTACACACGGGGAAGCAGGAGTAAATCTATTTAAAGGAGAAGAGACATTCCATTTCGAGGTATCTTCCCTTACTCCTGTCAGTACCATCGGTGCAGGAGACAATTTTAATGCAGGAATCATTTACGGTTTATTAAAATATAATATTCGCAAACGAGATCTTCCTACTCTCTCAAAAAGCGATTGGAAGAAGATAATTACCTGTGGCACAGACCTTGCATCGGAAGTATGTAAAACCTATGATAACTATATTTCCAGGGATTTTGCCTCTTTATATATGTAACGCTGTATTAAATAACATTAAGCAGCAGTCAGTAAATAAGTAAATGATTATCCGCATAATGTCCGTTGATTTATTGAACATCATATGAATGTT
>JAJPZJ010000086.1 GCA_021204405.1 Tannerellaceae bacterium
TACGGGATCTTTCCCTATGGCCGGAGGGGTTGCCTGCGTTAAGCAGGCAACCCCTCCGGCCATAGATATTGAAACTAATAGTATTTTTTTTGAGTATCATAGTAGAAATATATTCTTTTCAATGAGTATTACCATACAGTCACCAAATCTATAAAGTAACCATGCCCGACACAGAGGAATCCGTCTTCTACCAGGATCTTCTCCAATACCTCCTGGGTAAGCAGGATTTCCAGTACACCATCTTCCGTAAAGTCTATGGTAGAAGTACCCGGCAGGTCTTCCCACCACACTGTAGTTGTGCGTAGCTGATGATAATCAGCCTCCGGATCTACTGAGTAATGGATGTTTAAGGTGGCACCGGCCTTGATGGAGGCAAATACCTCCTGGTCGATCAGGTTAAAGGTTTTGTTTGGACTATCATCCGGTAAATCCCACGACACGTAGTGATGTCCCTGGAAAAGGATCGTTTCAGAAGAAACAATGACCACCTGTCCGGTAGCAATCTCCTTGTCATTATAGAACCGGACGTCATCTCCGTTTTTAGTTTTCCCTGTCAGGGTATATTCCCCATCTTCTATATCGGGACAGATCAGCACAATTTCCGTAGCTGTTTGTTGGATAAATGTTGTGATGGTTTGTCCGGCAAAAGTAAAGGAGCTAACCTGGTCAAGGTTCACACCGGTTATTACCCATTCCTGGTTAGCATTGGTACGGTAGGCTCCTCCGGTAACAAGGGTTCCCCGGGTAACAATCACTTTATTGGCACCATACTCGCTATTGCCGGTATCTACTAAAACCACACGGTGTTCACCTTCGGCCAAATCTGCAGGTACAGTATATTCCAGGTAGTTTTCCATCTCATCCGCTACATATAGAATGTCTGTAATGGTTTTATTATCTATAAGGATACTTTTTACCTTATCCAGGTTATCGCCATACAAACGCGCCTTTGTTCCCGGTATGATAATGCGCTCAGTACCTGTTTCCGCCGACCAGGGATCTTCCTCCAGAGGATTTACCACTAAAGAGCCTTCCCGGTACGTTGATTTACCGGCTTCGGTCGAAACAATGACCTTAAACCTATAAGTACCCGCTTTCAGGTCAATTTCCAGCGTGTTGCCGGTCTCTACCTCCTGGCCGTCGATCAACCATACAATAGTGGTGTAGTCGGCCGGGGTAACGGTCAGTGTCATTTCAAAAGTTACATCCCGGTTGAGGGTAGCGATAACCGGTAGTTCTCCGTTTATGCCATCGGTAAAAATGGGGTCCAGTATCCGTGGATCATCATCGGCGGTAGCCGTTGAAAATGGTTCTTCTTCACTACAGGCTGTCAACATACAACTCATAGCTAACACTGCAAGCAGCATATAATATATCTTTTTCATATGATAAAATTATTTTAGAGGTAGGTATGGAATCCGGCAGTCTGTTTTTATTATCGCTTTTAGCGTAGATAATGTTATCATGCTTTGTATTTTATTAGTTTATATTGTTATTTAACCTTGTGCCACCATACAGGTATATTCCAGCTATTCGTACCACCCATACGGCTTAAAGCCTCCTCGTAATTCTGTTTGTTGTAAGAGGATTCGAGAACAGGATAGCAAAGACGTACAGGAATTTCAGTCCCGCCGGTAAGGAATTGACCAAAACTATACTCGGCCGGCGATTTGAGTTTGGGATAGCCCGAACGGCGCACGTTGGCCCAGGCTTCGGATGGATTGGTAAAATGCAGGATCCAGGCCTGTGTGTTTATAGCTTCTTTTCTCTGCTCATCGGTATAACCGATACCGTTGGTTTGGATAAATGCTTCGAAATCTTCGTCGGATACGGCTGCACAATCATAATTATCTGTCAGGAAATCGATCGCTGCCCGTACGCCTTCTTTATATAGGTTATCCACAGAGTTGCTTACATTCCACTTTTTCAATGCAGCTTCTGCCAACAGGAATTTTACCTCTGCGGAAGTCATTACCACACCCGGATTATCACCCTTAAGGAAATTATTAGCTACTTTGGGTTCTGTTTCGCGGGCTACGCTGTATTCAATTAAGGGATTATTTTCTGCAAGTTCTTCTAAAATCTTGCTGTCGTATCCGGACGGCCAGGGTTCCCAGGAGTAAGCACCCGGGTCGCGGGGCTGAAACGGAATATTATTCTCAAGCATTTCGTCCGTCAGATCAATCCGGTTATCGGGACTGGTAGCATCCATGAGCCCGTCATAATAACAACGTGAGATCATGAAAGTACGCGGATCGCCGCTATTATAAAGTTGATTGAAAAGGGTAGAGCAAAGATAGCTGGGGTTATTAGCAGGGTTGGCGCCAAAAAGTAACTGCGACAAGGCATTACTCCGGTAATCCGAATAGGCCTCAGAGCCAAAGCTGAATGCCCTGTCCATGTATTTGATGAGTGCATCGTCGGCCCCACTTTCCATGATACCGCCATCGGCCGCTAACGCTTCCTCAAATTCTTTCCTGGCAAGTTCGGGAGCCACTTCCGATACATGCATGGCAAAGCGCAAGCGGAGCGAGTTAGCCAGTTTTTTCCATTGTTGTATATCACCGTTATAAATAACGTCGCCTGTGATCCGGTCTTTTGTAGCATCGAAATTATCCACAGCCGTTTTCAGGTCTATAAAGAAGTTCCTATAGATCTCTTCCTGTGTATCATAGCGGAGATTGAATATACTTTCCAGGAAACCCTTGCCGGCCTCGCTGTAAGGGGCATCTCCGTAAATATCGGTAATAATAGACATCATGTAAACTTTGTAGATGGATAGGGCAGCATGGATGTTTACCTTTTCGGGGTCGTCCATAGTGCGGTATCCGGCATCCACGAGGTTTTTAATGGCCGAAGGATAAAACAGGGTCCAGAGACGGCCCACCTCACTGTTGTCCAGTGTATGGCGGCCACCATAATTGGTTGTATTCCAACATCCCATCAGTTGTTGGGTAAAGCCATAATGATAGTTACGGTAAATTTCCACCATATTCAGGTCGCCGTAAGTTTGTAGTTGCGCAGTCGTAAGCTGTGCATTAGGATCGATACTATCCGCTTTTGATGGGTCGGTATTCATTTTTTCCATGTAGTCGTCGCTACAGGCAGCAACCAACATCATACATGCCATCAGTATGCTTGTAATATAGGAGTGATTATATTTCATTGTATAATTTCTTTAGAATATAAATTAAAAAAATGAGAATCAGTTAGAACTTTACGTTCACGTTAAAACCATAACTCTTCCGTGAGGGTAATGAACCATATTCGAGTCCCATACCGGTTGTATTATTGTAATTGGAATCCGGGTCAATATTGGGAATGTTTTTCCACACAATGAATGGATTACGTGCAACGAATGATACGGTAACGTCTTTTACTACCTTTTTCAGCCATGGCCGCGGCAGTGCATAACTCAGGGTTATCTCACAGCATTTTACATACGAGTTGTCATAGATAAACATCGACGGAGCGTTACGGCATACACTCATCCAGTACTCTTCGGGGTTGACATAAATGTCGTTTTCGCGATAGGTACCATCCCCATTGTCAATAACACCGGGAGCGATGAATCCATCGGTAGGTTCCCATTCCGGGGCGCCTTTGGGAATGCCGGCTGCCTGCCGTGCTTCTTCTGATCTATACCATTCTTCACGTCTGATAAGTGTTTCTACGCTTTTACCCGATTCGAAAGAGGAGCGGGCTGACATAGAGTAAAGGTCGGCACCCACTTTCACGTCGAAAAGGGCTGAAAGCGAAACATTCTTATAAGTCAGCGTAGTAGAAAGACCACCCGTCCAGTCCCAGGATGCGTTACCCAATACATGGTTACTTTTGTCATATTGAGGCATACCAGTCTATGGGTCGATAAGGATATCCCCGTTCTCATTACGTACAAAGTCGGGGCCGATGATCGAACCAAAATTTTCGCCTACTTTAGCTGCTACCTGAACATCCAGCCAGGCTGCTTTTTCCAACTCGATCATATCCATCCCATCCACAAGTTTCTTTACTTTGTTGCTGTTCTTTGAGAAGTTCAGGTTTACATCCCATGAGAAGTCTTTTATTTCTATAGGGCGCGTGTTGAGTGAGATCTCTACCCCTTTATTCTCTATCTCCCCGGCGTTGATCAGGCGGTAGGTGTATCCCAATGTCCAGGAAGTAGCCATACTCATAATCTGATTTTTACTGGCCTGTGTGTAATAGGTGAAGTCAAAACCCAGGCGGTTTTTTATAAATTTCATTTCCAGGCCTATTTCAAAAGAATTGGTTTTGGTGGGTTGCAGGTCTTTGTTGGGAATGGTGTTATTATTGATATAACCCATGGTATAGCCGGGATAGATAAATTTTGATTTGGTATAAACCAGGCCTAGCTGATACGGATCGGTATCACTACCTACCTGTGCCCACGACATGCGGAGTTTACCGTAGGGCAATACATCGCCCAATTGCAGCATTTCGGAGAATACAAAGCTTCCCGAAAATGAGGGGTAAATATACATATTGTTGCTGATAGGCAGGGTGGACGACTGGTCGCCACGGAGGGTAGCATCGAGGTAAAGCATGCGTTTCCATCCCACATTTACAGCTCCATAAGCGGAGTTGATTTGTTTGCGGTAACTATGCTGCTCCAGGCTGGTCTCATTGAAGCTCATCAAGGCTACAACGTCGCGGATCTGCATATCCTATGCAGTAATAACGGTGGTTTCATTGTTTACTTTATATACATTCCCTCCAAGGGTTGCGTTAAAGTCAAAGTCGCCCCAGCTATTGTTATAAAGCGCAAGCACTTCAAAATTGTACATACGGTTACGGAAACTACTGTTCTGAAGCCGTCCTGTTTCAAAACCGGGTGTAGTGCGGGCTTTAAAATCTTCAAAAGTAAACCAGTTGAGTTCGGCACCTGCGGTCCCCTGTAGCTTCACATGTTCAGTAATATGCCAGATGGCTTTTCCGTTTAAACGGAACTGGTCTTTCTTCGAATCGTTGGAATTCTTATATATATCCCAGTAAGGATTTACATTGTAGGGGTCCATCCCGTTCCAGTTGGTATAATTACCATTCTCATCCTCATAGTTTTTGAGCCATTGCTGGTCGTATGTAGTAGACAGTGTTATCAGGTTTTTACCGATATTGGCCTGGCTGTCACCCAACGCCGGGCGGTTCTTAACATCTTCATGGGTATAGTTCACACTTAAATCGAGGTCTACTTTAGAGAGGGTTGTATTGGCACGCAGGTTAAAAATATCACGGCCCATGTGTGTCTTAGGTACAATATCTTTGTTGCGCATGTCGGTATAAGAGAAGCGCACGCCTGTATTACCGCTGTTTGCTGTAATGACAGCCGTGTTGCTGGCGGTAAGACCTGTACGGAAGAAACCCGAAGTATTGTCAGGCCGGATAAGATAGGGACGCGCTACGCCGTCGAAATAGGTGAGCATGTTACTTCCGTCTGCTTTTCCACCCCAGCTTTTGTTGGTGTTGGCTACGGCATCGATGCTGTACGTTCCGCCGCTTCCCATACCATATACCTGTTGTAGATCGTTCCATTTAGCCAGCTGTGTATCGAAAGTTAACGTACCATTATATTCCACACTGAAACTATCTTTACTACCGGCTTTTTTTAGTAGTGATCAGGATCACACCGTGGCTGGCGCAGCTTCCATATAGCGCTGATGCGGCAGGGCCTTTCAGTACAGACATGTTTTCAATGTCATCGGGGTTGATGCTTGAGATCCCATCCCCCAGGTCAAAACCACCGTAGGTACCGGCACTGCCGAAATTCGTGTTATCAAGAGGAACCCCATCAATCACATATAAAGGTTGGTTGTTGCCGGTTATTTCCGTACTACCACGCAAGAGTACACGGGTAGATCCCGAAGGGCCGCCTGCAGTCTGGCTCACTACCAGTCCGGCTACGCGGCCTGCCATAGAGTTGATGACGTTTGTTTCCTTCGCTTTTGTCAAGGCGCCTCCTTTCACTTCGTCTATACCATAGCCCAGGGCCTTCCGTTCTCTTTTAATACCCAGCGCTGTGACAACTACATCGCCCAACATCTGGTTATCCTCTTCGAGAAGGATCTCAGGTAATACCTGTTCGGCTTTTACCACTATTTCCTGTGACTTGTAACCCACATAGCTAATTACAATCATACCACCTGACGGGATGTTCAGAATGAACTTTCCATCCATATCGGTTAACGTTCCGTTACTGGTGTTTCCTTTCTCAACGATGGTGGCTCCGATAATAGGGCCAAAGGCATCTTTCACTATTCCTGTGACTTTACTGTCTTGTTGGGTAACAGCAGCAGGATCAGGCACTGCTGCCCTCATTTGTGGGATACTTCCCAATAAGCAGAAAGATAATGTTCCACAGAATAATGCGTGTTTACAATTTCTTACTTTCATGGATTATTCAAAATTAGATTAATAGATTATCAAAACGGGTTGATTTTTATGGTTCTTTCTATGTGGCCTTTTCTTTAAAAGCCCGTCACAAAGATGAGTATAGTGTAGGGAAAGAATGGGCTGATAGCTGACATATTAAGGTTTGATAGCTGACATTTTTTGTTTTCAAACCATGGACAGATAGCCATAGGAGGGGACTGTAAAAAACTGAAGTGCTGGTATTATACTAATATTCCCAGCACTTCAATAGCAAGTAGAAAAAACTATCCCGGCTTTTGAATGCTCAGAAGGCAGAACCGGTTTATTCGTATTTACTCGGTTGCATACCGAAGTGTTCCTTGAATAAGGAGCTAAAATATTTTGTATTTACAAATCCTGTGTCGGTAGCAACCGTGGCTACACTCTTTCCTTCTTTTAATAATTCGGCAGCTTTGCGGAGCCGTATGATGCGGATGAATTCCCGTGGACCTTTTCCTGTCAATGATTTGAGGCGGCTGTAAAAAAAGGGTCCGGCTCATGGCCATTTCCTGGCACAGGGTATTGATGCTGAAATCCGTGTCGCTTATGTTTTCGATGATAATTTGTGTTGCTCGTGTAATAAACTGATGGTCATTTTCCGACAGGTTATGGGTGGGCGGTTCGTCAACCTTGTTATCACAGGTTTCCGGTGCTTCTGCCACCTCCCGGATTTCTTCTTTATTGGAATGGCTTTTATCTGCTTCTACCTGTTTGATAACCTGGCGCATGAAGAATTCTTTCTGCCTGTTCCTGTTATCGATCAGGGTTTGGACTTTCGCTTTCAGGATCTCCGTACTGAAAGGTTTGGGGATATAGTCGTCTGCGCCTTTCTTTAACCCCTCAACCGTAGCGTCGTGATTGGCTTTTGCTGTAAGTAAGATAAAGGGGATACCTGCCGTATTGGGATCCTCTTTGATTAACCTGCAAAGTTCATCGCCCTGTATGCCTGGCATCATCACATCAGAGAGTATCAGATCGGGATATTCGTTTGAGAGGTAGGAGAGTGCTTCCTGCGCGTTAGGAACATCCACTAACCGGTAATCTTCTTCAAATGTTTTACGCAGGTAATAGCGGAGTGCGTCATGGTCTTCTACTATCAGGAGGGTGTCCCTGGTTACAGTTTCACTTAGATCTGCATCCTGTTTGTTCTCGTATTTCGATAGGTCTTCACTAAGTGGAAGTTCTTCCGCAACGGCCGGTTGCTCTGTTATGGACCCGGGAAGAGCATCTGCCCGTTTAAGGATCACTGTAAAGGTGCTTCCTTTATTTTCCTCAGACACAAAAGAGATCTTTCCGTATAACATTTTTACGATCCGGTATACTTGCAGGAGACCAAATCCGGTTCCGCCTTCCTGAGACTTGCGGGCGTTTTCTGCCCTGTGGACATTGGTAAATATATGTTTCCAGTCTTTTTAGGAATCCCGATACCGCTGTCCTTTACCTCTATAATGGCTTTTCGTTTGGTGTAAGTCAGAATTAAGTATATCTCCCCCCCCGGGGCATTGTATATTTGCAGGCATTGGAAATAAGGTTATCCAGCAGCATCTCTATCAGATGCCTTTCTGCCAGGGTGTAAATGGGTTCCCTGGGTAAAGAGAGATGTAAATGTAGTTGTTTCCTGTCGCAAACTGACTGGAAACTGGCTGCTTCTTCTGCAAGGAGATCATTGAGGTTGAGCGGAGTTAAGGCAAGCTGTTGTTTATGGGTGTCGACTTTTTCAAATTCGAGTAATTGGGTAATGAGCGTGTTGAGTTTATGGGTATTGCTACGTGCCAGTTCCAGGAAAGAAAGTGCCTTGCCGGAGAGTCCCTGCTCTTTGCGTAAATCATCTAGGGGGCATGATAAGCGTCACCGGCGTCCGGATATCATGGGCGGTATCAATGAAGAACCTTATTTTGTCTTCATCATATTTTTTCTGGAGTTGGTTACTTTTATACCGTAAGATAAAATAGAAAACAGCACCTGTGAGGTAAATGTAAATCATCCACGCCCACCAGGAGTTCCACCAGGGTTGTGCTACTTTCAATAAAAGGGTGCGTTCGGATATGACCTCTCCGTTACTTTGCTGCAAGCTGCGTACCTTAAGCTGGTAAGAGCCCGGGGTTACTTTGGTATATCGCACCCTGCCGGTGGGAGAGAGGCTGCTCCACGATTTTTCGTATCCGTCCAGCATATACTGGTAGACGATATCACGCTGAAAACGATAGTTGATCGATTCGAATGTAACCGCAAATGAGTTATGCCTGTAATCCGGCCGGACCGCTCCCTCAGCCAACATATTATAAATGGCAGGGCGTAAACGTTTTTCTTCTTCCGCATCCAGGTATTCTATTGTCAGGCCGGTAAATTGTAAGGGTGCCTGGTAGTTGGTCGCCCCAATGGTATTGGGGACGACACAAACAACCCCATTGGTACTGCCGTACATGAATCTTCCATCTGACAGCCGGGCAAAGGAGGATTTGTTATATTCTTTATCTATATCGCCCAGGTAATTGAGGTTCGAGACCCGGAAGTTTTCCATTAACGCAAGTCCTTTCCCTGTGCTTACCCACAAACGTTGCCTGGCATCCTGTTGTAAACTATAGATATCATCGAAAGGGAGTCCGTCGCTTACGTTAATTGTCCTGGATGTCCGGGTAGCTATATTGTATAGATTCAGTCCTCCTCCTTCAGTACCGAGCCAAACAGTACTATCCTTATTGAAAAGCATGGAGACGATATAAGCACTGGCATTTTGATCGTGAAGTTCTTCATAAGTAGCATAGCGCTGTATATCTCCTGTATATTTATTACCAGGCAGAAACCATTTACGGTTGCTACAGCTATCTGGGCATAATCTACCACCTCCAGCGAGTGAATCCATTTTATATCATAGGATTGTTTGTATTTTCCCTCCTTATCCATCAGGAGCAGGTCCCCGTCCAGGCCTCCCACTCACAGGTCTCCGTCTGTATCCTGCTTGATAGAGAATATATAGTTTGTCATCAGTTCACCTTGTTGTTTGGTAAGGTGCCGGACAATGTTTCCCCGGCTATCCAGCAGATAAACGCCATCCCCGTAGGTTCCTGCCCAGATCGAGCCCGCTTCGCCCTTGCACAAAGTGACTACGACCTTTTCACTCAACGTGTGCTTCCACTCATAAGCGGATACATTCCAGATACTGATTCCCTGGTCAGTAGCAAACCATAGCTCTCCATTGGTATTTTCTTCTATGCCGTTAACATTGTTGTTTGCCAGGGATTGCGGATTTCCTCTTTCATGTGCCAATATAGTAAGAGGGTATCTTGACCGGATAGCAACAGATACACCTCCGGAATAGCTTCCTATCCAGATATTTCCCTGGCGGTCTTTGGTGACGGCATAGACACCGTTGCCCTGTAGGAAGATATCGGTACTATCTTCCGTACTGATAAGCAGGTGGGCTTTCTTCGAGTCCCGGTCTATGGTATACAGGCCTCCGCCATCTATTCCTACCAATATGGTATGGGAATCGTAATTGGTAATGGCTCGTATTGGGTTGAGAAAACCCGAACTTTGCCCTTTCAGGGGGAGCAGGCCGGAAGTCTCCAGGTTCATCACCCATAAACCATTATTAAAAGTACCTATCCAAAGCTCCTTTTTAGTAACATCGCAGAATAGACTTTGTATATCCTTGTCTTCTACCAGCCAATCTATTTTGCCAGCCTGTGCATGGGAGAGTTGCAATATTCCCTTGGAAGTACCGGCAAAAAGAGATTCGCTTGTGGAAATGATGTCATTTACATATTCTCCTTCGACAACGGGAACGATACGGCCGTCTGCCTCTTTTTTGTACAATCCTTTACTTAATCCAAACCAGCATATCCCTTTAGGGTCAAAGCATAATTTATGAAGTGTAACCTCTCCGGTGATGAATTATCCCAGGGATAACTCCTGTTCAAAACAGTTATTTTGGACAGAATAACGGTATATTCTTCCGATATGGTCGTATGCCCAAAGCCCGTAACGCTCATCGTACAACAAACGGAGCCTGCGTCCAGCCATATCGCCATAATGGAAGGTGCCCGGTAAGGTATAGCTTTTCACCATATGCCCGTTATAATGGTCTATTCCGGCTTTGGTGGCAATCCATATCACTCCATGCTCGTCTTCCACGATGGAAAATACACGTGGGCTACTAAGACCTTCCGCATATCCGATGTGCCTGATATCAAACATATTATTGGTTAATTCAGCATTGGCTGGCATCCTTATAATCGAAAGGGTTATAATAATAGTATATTTCAATAAGGTTCTCATGTGTGTACTTTCATAAATAGATGCAACAAAAGTAGTTAAATTCAGTATGCTTTTGCTATCTTAACCTGTAGACTTTTCTAATTTGTCCGGCTACGGCTAAAGGAAACGGTACGTTTTTCATATCGTCCAACGAAAAACTAAAAAAGTCCTACGTTTTTCTAAAAACGTAGGACTTTTTATGAAACAGGTAAAGCTTGTAGCCAAATCTATTTGAAGATATAAACTTTATCTATTATCTTCACTGAAAATTTAAACTATGAGGAGAGCGATGTTTTTACTGTTTATATCCCTTTTTTATTGCCTCTCAATTGGGTAGACGCAAATATGACAATTTCAACAGAAGAGAGGCCGGTGATTAACAGAGACTTTGACGGAGTAATCATGCTGATCACACCCCGGAATTATCCGGCTACTCCTGAAAAGATTGAACTGAAAATCATGAACCAGTCGGATGTACCTATTCAGTTCAGTGCAGGTTACCAGATCGAGCAGTTTGACTTCGAAAAACTAAAATGGGAAGAGGTGGTTTTTCCGGAAGGAATTGCTTTTATCCAGGTTATGTATGAACTGCCTGTCGGTGAAACACAAACATATGATATTTATCTTTATCCGGATCAGGTCAATTATGAATCCGGGTTATACAGAGTGAAAAAGCAGGTGTTCAGTAATGAGGAGAGTAAAGAATTTTATTAATGAGGAGAGTAAAGAATTTTATTCCCGTTTTTTATTGGATTAATCCATCTTAACAGACAACATGGAAAACGCTATTAAGAAACGCATTAATTCTATTCTATGAATGAAGAAATATTATTTAAAATCCCTCTATAGGCATGCTTACAGAGGGATTTTTCTATAATTGATATTTACTTAGTTATAATAAAAATGAACGGTATAATATCTATAATTAGGAGTAACGATATCAAATGATCTAATTTGGTCATCCATAATTGCTCCCGGATTAATAGTAACATACACACAACCATTCCCACGTTTCCATGCAGCCCCTCCCGCATAAGGTCCATTTATACCTACTACAGTAACAGAATTGCTTAAAGGTACTGTAATAGTATATTCAACAGCATTCTTATTAACATAGTAACTACCTAAAGAACCTAAATACTCTGCATGGGTAGCAGTAACATCGGGTACAGGATTGGGATTCGCTTCCACATTCATACATGTTGCCAATAAGAGAACTACAAAAAATAGCATGACTTTCTTCATAATAAATAATAAATTAAAGGATTAAAAACTAAATAATTTTTTATCAGATTTACTTTAATAAGTAAACTATCACAAGATAGAGAATATAATAATATCTGCCAAATAAATAAATGCATCTGTTTATTATTGGCTTTTGCAGTCCGGGCAATATTGAACTTCTTCTTTAGGACGTTTTGAATTGCCGGAAAGAACATTTTAACTTCTCAAACAGTTATTTATGTTATAGTTATAACACACATAAATCTTGTAATTATGGCACAAAATGTTGCAGAACAACTGGTAGATACTATTCAAAAAGCCGGAATAAAAAGAATCTATGCTGTTACTGGGGATAGCCTGAACCGTGTGAACGAAGCAGTTCTTAAAAATGGAAAAATAGATTGGATACATGTAAGGCATGAGGAAACGGGAGCCTTTGCAGCAGCGGCAGAAGCTCAGTTGACAGGAGAGATAGCTTGTTGTGCCGGTAGTTATGGCCCGGGACATGTCCATTTGATCAATGGAGTATATGATGCCAATCATTCACATGCGCCGGTATTGGTAATTTCTTCGGTTATACCCTCCAATGAATTTGGTACTGATTATTTTCAATCAACAGATAGTATGAAATTATTCTCTGATTGCAGCAGCTATAACCAGACAGCTACCACTCCTGAGCAATTCCCTCATTTATTACAGGGAGCTTTACAGGCGACCCTTTCCAATAGGGGCGTAGGAGTTATAGGGTTACCCGGCGATTTGGCAGGAATGAAGGCTGTGGAAGGGCAATCCGCACAATATCCTTTCCGTACAGCCGAACGGATCTGTCCCTCTTTTGATGAACTCTCCCAACTTGCCGAAATATTAAATAAAGCAGAAAAAATCACGCTGTTTTGTGGAATAGGCGCAAAAGATGCCCATGCCGAAATCATCAGTCTTTCGAATTTACTAAATGTGCCCGTTGCCTATACGTTTAAAAGCAAACTGGAAATCCAGTATGATAATCCGAATGAAGTAGGTTTAACCGGACTGTTAGGAATGCCTTCAGGATATGACAGTATGCACGAGGCGGATGTGTTACTTATGCTGGGTACAGATTTCCCTTACAGCAACTTCCTTCCTGAAAAAATACCATTATCCAGATCGACAATAAACCGGAACGGTTAGGACGCCGGGGAAAAGTAGATATGGAACTGTGCGGAGACGTAAAAGAGACATTAAGCGAACTCATTCCCCTTTTAGAACCCAAAAGCAGCGACCATTTCCTGCAAACACAGCGTAAGCATTATAAGAATGTAATGAAAATGCTGGAACATTCTGCGCAGGAAAGAGGTAAAACCGATGAAATATCGCCCGAATATGTCATGTCATTGGTGAATAAGCTGGCATCGTCGGATGCGATCTTTACCGTAGATACAGGGATGACCTGCGTATGGGGTGCCCGTTATCTACGGGGAAATGGGAAAAGAAAAATGTTAGGTTCGTTTAACCACGGCTCTATGGCCAATGCAATGCCCCAGGCAATAGGTGCCTCCCTGGCTTATCCCGACAGGCAGGTGGTGGCTTTATGCGGCGACGGTGGGATCTCGATGTTATTAGGTGAGCTGGCCACCATTGTACAGTATAAATTACCTATCAAACTGGTTATTTTCAATAACCGTGCACTGGGAATGGTTAAACTGGAAATGGAGGTGGCCGGACTGGTAGACTGGCAAACTAATATGTATAACCCCGATTTCGCGGCCGTTGCCATGGCTATGGGAATGCCCGGATATAATGTGCATGAACCGGAAGATGTGGAAGCCACCCTTATTAAAGCATTCGGAATAGACGGGCCGGTATTGGTCAACGTAATGACAGACCCGAATGCCCTGGCATTGCCTCCTAAGATAGAGTTTGCGCAGATGACCGGCTTTGCCAAAGCCATGTCCAAATTAATGCTTGAAGGAAGAACGGATGAAGTGATGGATACGATAAAATCCAATATGAAACATTGGAAGGAGGTTTTATAATATAATTGAATACTTGCAGGGAACTTTCCCGGTTTCCGCACGGATCTCTTTTTGTTTTCGTACAGAACTTTTTTTTGTTTTCGTACAGAACTTTTTCAAAAGTTGTACGGATTTTATCCGGGCTTCTGCTGGCTAATAGTAAAGAAGGTATTCCAAAAACAAAAGGAGTTCCCCGACTTGGTCGCAGGGCTGTTAAATCCTATCCCCTTTAGTCCTGCAAGGACGGCCTATCCTAGCCCGGTACGCAGTGCCGGGTAGTTGATATGGGTCTTTTTTGAGTGCTGTAAGCACGGCATAAAAATATACCTAAGCTCAAATTTCTATTATGTCGTGCTTACAGCACTCCGACATCACTATATTACTACAGCCCAGGGCATCAGCCCTGGGCTAGGATATGCCGTCCTTGCAGGACTAAAGGGGATAGGATTTTACAACCCTGTGGCTTAATCGGGGATCGTATTCAAATATCCTTTTTCCTTTCTTTTTGTAGATGAAACCAGAAATTCCTATGCGGTCCCCGCCTGCGCGGGAAACTAGTTACTTTTTTTTGTTTTTAACTGTTTTCTTATCCGCCGGGATTAAGCTGGTTGATAATAGATACCAGCTCCCGGGCCTAACGGCAACCCCAGCAATGTCCAGGCAATCATTAAGATGGTCCAAAGGATCGTGAAAACAATGGTATAGGGTAGCATGGTAGAGATCAGGGTACCTATCCCTGCCTTTTTATCATACTTCTCAAAATAGACGATGATAAGGGCAAAGAAACTCATCATCGGCGAGATAATATTGGTTACACTATCGCCAATCCTGTATACAGCCTGGGAGAGTTCGGGTGAATAGCCCAGTAACATAAACATCGGGATAAATACCGGTCCCATAATGGCCCATTTCGCCGAAGCGCTTCCCATAAACATATTGATAAACCCGGAAAAGAAATAAACAATATAATCAACGGGATCATCCCTATATTGGCAGCCTGTAGCCATAAAGCTCCTTTGATGGCCAATACCAGTCCTAAGTTACTCCATTTAAACCAGGCAACAAACTGGGCTGCAAAGAATACCAGGACCAGGAAAGAAACCAGGCTTTTAAAACTTACAGTCATGCCGGAGATCACATCCTTGTCGGATTTAAATTTACCTGTTATTGCTCCATACACTATACCCAGGGAACTGATCACAATAAATAAGACAGCAATAAATCCTTTCAGCACAGGCGAGTGCAGGATAGAGTTATCGTCAGCCCGTAGAAAGCCATGATCCGGCACCAGTCCCCAGAGGAAAATAGCTAACCAGATAAGTGAGGTAATGCTAACCCATCTTAACCCTTTCTTTTCTACCGCCGTTAGCTTTTCAATTGGTTCGGGCACTACATCGCCGGTATATTTTCTCAACCGGGGTTCCACATACCGGTCGGTTACCCAGGTACCACCAAAAGCGATTATCAAAGTAGAAGCAACCATAAAATAATAGTTGGCTGTAGGCAGTACATAATAGGTAGGATCAACAATACGGGCAGCCTCGGTTGAAAGACCTGCCAGCAAAGGATCGATAGTTCCAATGATAATATTAGCACTGAACCCGCCACTCACACCGGCAAAAGCAGCAGCCATACCAGCAATCGGGTGGCGGCCAACCGATAGAAAGATAATGCCTGCAATAGGGATAATCAGGATATATCCCAAATCTGATGCTACATTGGAAAGAATACCTGTAAAAACAAGTACAAATGTCAGGATCGAAGTCAGTGCATTCAATACAAGCGACTGCACTGCAGCCGTGATCAACCCGCTACTTTCGGCCACTCCGATACCTAGCATAGCTACCATCACAATACCCAATGGGGCAAAGCCGGTATAGTTATCCACCATTTTAAGCAATATCTGGTGTAATCCGTCACGCGACAAAAGATTAATCACCCGGATATCCTCGCCGGTAGCAGGATGGATGGCACTCCAATGTAACAATGCGCCCACACAGGAAAGCAGTAATACGGAGATGGCAAGCAACCCAAAAAGAGAAGCAGGGTGGGGAAGGGCATTCCCAACTCTTTCCACAAAGCCCAGGAAGCCTGGCCCTTTTTTAATTTTCGTTGTAGTGTCGGTCATTTAGTTAGGTGTTTTCAGGTATTAGATTATTTTTTAGCTCAGCCCTTCGATCACACCATCTATGATATCGATCTTATTGGCCTGTGGCACTTTTGGCAAGCCCGGCATACGCATGATCTCGCCCATAATCACGACAATCATTTTGGTACCGTTATTAATAATAATATCCCTTACTTTCAGTTCAAAATCTTTAGCTACTCTATATGCTTTCGGGTTAGAGGAGAACGAATACTGGGTTTTAGCAATACAGATAGGATAATGGGAGATACCCAGGCTGTCGATCTGTTTGAGCTTCTTCTCTGCCAGGCTGGTATAAACCACAGAAGATGCTCCGTATATATTCTTTGTAACCTTTTCGATCTTTGTGCGTACAGGATCTGAATCGGCGTAAATAAATTGCAGCGGAGCAGAAGGCGCTTTCTCAATTGTATCTACTACCAGTTTGGCCAGTTCAACACCGCCTTCACCACCATCGGCAAAAACACTGTTCATGGCAAAGCCAACACCCATTTCGCGGCAATGTTCCGCTACCAAAGCAATTTCTTCGTCTGTATCGGTTGCATACCGGTTGAAAGTAATAACTACTTCCTGGCCAAACTGTTTCATATTATCGATATGCTTGTCCAGGTTGGCGAATCCTTTCTGTAAACCTTCCAGGTTCTGTTCCCTGATCTTATCTTCCGGAACTCCACCATGCAGTTTCAGGCTTTGGGCAGTGGCTACTATGATGGTCAGTTTGGGAGAAAGTCCTGCTTTACGGCATTTGATATTAAAGAATTTCTCAGCACCCAGGTCGGCACCGAAACCGGCTTCGGTAATTACATAGTCGCCATAGGTCATAGCCATCTTGGTTGCAATAATCGAATTACACCCGTGGGCTATATTGGCGAATGGGCCGCCATGTACCAACGCTGGCGTATGTTCGGTTGTCTGTACAATATTAGGAAGTAAAGCATCTTTTAATAATACGGTGATCGCACCGGCTACTCCCAGGTCGTTTACTGTAAAGGGTTCGTCGTTATAGGTAAATCCTAACAGGATATTACCGATCCGGCGTTCAGGTCGTCCATATCACTTGCCAGGCAAAGGATAGCCATAATTTCCGAAGCAGGGGTAATGTCGAAACCAGTCTCTGTGGGAACACCGTTGATCGAACCTCCCAGGCCCGATACAATATTCCGCAAACTACGGTCGTTAACATCCAGCACACGTTTCCATTTGATTTCTTTCAAACCTTCACAGGTGTTGCGGTTTTGGTAAATATAATTATCTAGCAATGCTGTAATCATATTATGGGCAGAGGTGATGGCATGGAAATCGCCTGTAAAATGGAGGTTGATATTCTCCATGGGTAACACCTGTGCATAACCGCCTCCGGCTGCTCCGCCTTTCATTCCGAAACAGGGTCCGAGAGAAGGCTCACGTAAAGCAAGCACGGCCTTTTTACCTATCTTATTCATACCCAAAGCCAGCCCGATAGAAACGGTCGTTTTTCCAATGCCTGCTTTGGTGGGAGTAATAGCAGTGACAAGGATGAGGTTACTTTCTTTGAGTTTTTTTGTCATCGATAAGGTCCAGAGGTATTTTGGCGATATACCTACCATAGTTTTGAACTTCTTCCCGTGGAATTCCTAAATTAACGGCAATCTCTTTAATCTTTTTCAAGGAGACACCTCTTGCAATTTCTATATCCGATTTCATTTATGTATAGGGTTTGAAAAAGATGCAAAATAACGGATTTTCCGCCGAATAACAAAACTAAAATAAAAAGCCCGGGATGCTAAGGTTTATTTTGCTGTAACCACGCTGTTTTTTTCCGGTATATAACTCATAGTCACTTCGGGCAGGTTATCCAGTACCTTTCCTATCACCAGGAGTGTATTCATGTTTAATCCATTATCTAACATGATAGTACTCAAATCTTTTAATACTCCGTAGAAAATCCTCTCATCCTTCCAGGTGAGCTTATAACAAAGAGCAATAGGAGTTTCAGGCATATAATAATAAAGAAGCTCCTGTTGTATTTTTGCCGCTATATCGGCGGTGAGGTAAATGCACATGGTGTTTTTACCCGTAGCTAATCCCTGTACATATTCTTTGCCTTTCCCGCCATTTGTGAGCAGTACGGATTCTACCTTACCGGGAATTGTAAAAGGGGTATGTAAAGCGGCTGCGGCTGCCTGGAAAGCGGAGATACCGGGAGTGATGTGGTAGCTCATATTTTCCAGATCGTACCGGGCGAGCTGTTTAGAGATGGAACTATAGATACAGGGATCGCCGGCATGTAACCTCACAATCAGTTTCCCTCTTTCGTAAAAGTCTTTGGTGACCCGGAATTGTTCATCCTGTTCCATGCCTGAGAAGTTATAACAAACGGCTTCCTCCTTTGTATGTTCAAATAAGGCCTGGTCTATTTTAGATCCGGCATATAAGATTAAATCTGCCCGGCCTATAAACTTTAGTCCCTGTACAGAGATAAGGCCTGCGTTTCTCGGTCCGGCTCCTACAATTTCTACATGCCCTTTTCTACGGACACTTTTATCCATGGCTATGGCGTAATAGAAAGAAGTATCCTCTTCGGTAGAGAAAAAAGTACTTTCCAGCAATAATATACCCCCTCCGGCACTGGATATGGCTGCAGCTTCCGCCATTTTCCGGGCATCAAAGTCTTCTATCCGGCCTACATGGGTCTTATCCGGACGTAGCTTTACATACGGGCAACCCATGACGGCAAAGGCTAACGTTTCAGCTACAGATTCATCCTTATCCAGGTCGAAGCCAGATACGGAAATGATACTTTCCGGATTAATATTATTATCAATGAGCGTAGAAATGATATGCAGGTAAATATTACTTACATTGCCCGATATAACATCCGTACTTCCTATCCCCAGATGAAGGATCCTGGGAAAGTAAGAGACCATAGGGATACCTGCTTCGTAGATAAAAGGGCCTACTGTAAGGATCAGTCCATACCGTTCCTGTTTTATATCCGAATATTTATAATAAACATCTACATGTTCAGGGTGGCTCTTTTCTAAAAATTCTGTCCCTTCATTTTTTATATCCAGTAACAGGGCGGTAGGGATATAAGCCTGAAAAACTTCCTTGCATATATCCATGGCGTTTTTACTTCCGTTTATATCGTCGGCTACATAGAGCCAGTCGTATTTTTCAGCCAGCAGGTCTAAGTCCCATAATTTACTATTATCAAATATACTGGTATCCACCAGCTCGCCGGTAGTTAGTTCGCTCAGTTTTTTGCAGATATCTATACCATCACCAATATATCCCGATAAAACCGGTAGGATATACCTGCCTGTACTGTCAATATTGATCACCACCGGATCGGTATACTTATCATTGATATGGGTACCGATTGTACGGACACATTTTTCCAGCTCGCCGATATGGATAATCACATCGGTCCTCATAAACAGGTCCATTAATAATGTATTTCCTGTCCCGGACTGTTCCATTAAACGAATATCCGTTACACATCTTATTAATCTATTAATCGCCTAATAATTTTTTATATGGAATGGTTTATTAATTTACTCAGGCAATACCCTGAATTAGCTATTTTCCTTACGTTGGCCTTGGGTTTCTGGATAGGAAAACTAAAGTTTGGTAGTTTTAGCCTGGGTACTGTTACCAGTGTATTGTTGGTAGGGGTACTGGTCGGACAATTAAATATCCCTATCACAGGACCTTTGAAATCGGTCTTTTTTCTTCTTTTCCTTTTTGCTGTTGGCTATAAAGTAGGGCCATAGTTCTTCCGGGGTCTTAAAAAAGATGGTTTGCCCCAGGTACTATTTGCCGTATTAATGTGTATTGCATGCTTGTTAGTCCCGTTTGCCCTTGCGAAGATCATGGGTTATAATATAGGAGAGGCCGCAGGTCTACTGGCCGGATCGCAGACCATTTCTGCTGTAATAGGCGTAGCCGACGATACCATCAACCAGCTAAGTATCAGTGCCACCGATAAAACAGCGAATATTAATATTATTCCTGTAGCCTATGCGGTAACTTATATTTTCGGTACCGCCGGTTCGGCCTGGCTGTTAAGCTCGATAGGGCCTAAGATGCTCGGAGGGATAGATTATGTAAGAAAAGCATGTAAAGAACTGGAAGCGCAGATGGGTACCAATGATGAAGCCAACCAGCCCGGGTTTATGCCCGCTTCACAACTGGTTTTGTTTCGGGCTTTTAAAGTAGAAAACAAATGGTTCGAAGGAGGGAAATCCGTTTCCGAACTGGAAAAATATATAGAAGAAGAGGGGAAAACGTTATTTGTGGAACGTATCCGCCGGGATAAAGAGATTAAAGATCCCGCTCCTGATTTCTTATTACAGCCGGGCGACGAAGTAGTATTGAGTGGCAGAAGGGAAAATGTCATAGGAGAGGAGTACTGGATAGGGGAAGAGGTAAACGATTCCGAAATACTGAATTTCCCTGCGGAAGTTTTACCGGTTATGATCACCAAAAAGACCTATGCAGGTTCTACCATCAACCAGCTAAAAAAGCAGGATAGTATGCATGGCGTCAGTGTCAAAAGCATTACCCGGGCCGGTGTAGCGATCCCGGTACTGGGCGAAACGAAACTGGATGCCGGCGATATGGTAGAAGTTGTCGGAATGAAAAAAGATGTGGAAAAAGCCGCAGCCGCATTAGGATATATAGACCGGCCAACGAATCAGACAGATATGATATTCGTTGGATTAGGTATCCTGTTAGGCGGTATAGTAGGAGCGTTGACACTGAGGATAGGAGGTATCCCTATCAGTTTAAGTACGAGCGGGGGAGCACTTATTGCAGGTCTTGTCTTCGGTTGGCTCCGTTCACAGCATCCGACCTTCGGACGTATTCCCGAACCTGCCATCTGGATTCTGAATAATGTAGGACTAAATATGTTTATTGCAGTAGTCGGGATTACAGCCGGTCCCAGCTTTGTAACCGGTTTCAAACAGGTAGGGATAAGCCTGTTTATTGTAGGTACTTTGGCCACAGCCATCCCGCTGATCATTGGCCTGTTAATGGGCAAATATCTATTCAAATTCCATCCTGCCCTTATTTTGGGATGTACCGCCGGTGCACGTACTACAACCGCTGCACTGGGAGCCATCCAGGACGAAGTACAAAGCCAGACCCCTTCCTTAGGCTATACGATTACCTATGCTATCGGTAATACATTACTTATTATCTGGGGGGTAGTAATTGTTCTATTAATGTCGTAATAACCAAATATATGAGTACAGATAAGAAAATAGTTATTTCCAGATCACTGGAAAAGAAAATGGAAACCATCAGCCCGTTCGAATTAAAAAACGAATTAATCAAACTGGCGGATGAGAGTGCCCAAAAAGAGACGCTTAGTATGTTGAATGCCGGCCGGGGCAATCCGAACTGGATTGCCACTGTACCCAGGGAAGCCTTTTTCCTGCTGGGAAAATTTGGTTTGGAGGAGTGTAAGCGTGTTATGGAGTTCAGCGAAGGAATAGCAGGTATTCCCGAATTAAAAGATTGCAGCAAACGTTTCCGGCAATTCCTTGAAAAGAACAAAGGAGAGGCGGGGGCACAGTTGTTGGCCGATACCTACCAATACCTGGTCGAAAAAGGGGCGGAGCCCGACGAACTGGCCCATGAATGGGCGGAAAGTGTAAAAAGTGTAATAGGGGATCAATATCCTGTTCCCGACAGAATACTGAAGTATACGGATATGATTGTACATCCGTACCTGTTACAGGAAATGTGCGACAACCGTCCGCCGGCAGGTAAATTCGACCTCTTTGCTACCGAAGGGGGAACAGCCGCTATGTGCTATCTTTTTGATACCTTACAGGAAAACTATTTGTTAACGACCGGCGACCAGGTTGCACTGATGACACCGATCTTCACACCTTATATCGAAATTCCAGCTTTGAAACGTTACAACTTTAAAGTAACCGAAATCTGTGCCTGCCAGATGACGCAGGAGGGATACCATACCTGGCAATACAAAAAAGAGGATATCGATAAACTAAGGAATAAAGAGATTAAAGCCCTCTTCCTGGTTAATCCAAGTAATCCGCCTTCCTATGCGTTAAGCCAGGAAACTCTGGAGCAAATTGTTGATATTGTGAAGAATGACAATCCCAATCTGATGATTATTACCGATGATGTATATGGAACTTTTGTACCTCATTTCAGGTCGCTTATGGCGGAAGTTCCTGCCAATACCTTATGTGTATATTCATTCTCCAAATATTTTGGCGCTACAGGCTGGAGATTGGCTGTAATTGCTTTGCATGAAGAGAATATCTACGACAAAATGATAGCGGCCTTACCGAAGGAGCAGAAGCAATCCCTTGCCAGACGTTACGGAAGTATAACGCTGGAGCCCGATAAAATAAATTTATCGACCGGTTGGTTGCCGATAGCCGGCAGGTAGCCTTAAACCATACAGCAGGCTTGTCCTTACCACAACAGGTACAGATGTCGCTCTTTGCCTCATTTGCATTGCTTGACCGTTCCAATGCCTATAAAGATAAAATACATGAGATTCTGCAAAAACGAATCAAAGCCCTTTGGGATAACACTGGATTTACTTTACTGGAAGATCCTTTGCGTGCCAATTATTATACGGAAATCGATATGACTGTATGGGCAGAAAAACTGTACGGAGAAGAATTTGTTTCTTACCTGAAAAAGAATTTCGAACCTGTAGATGTCGTATTCCGGCTGGCTGAAGAAACTTCACTCGTGCTACTGAACGGTGGTGGTTTTAACGGCCCTGAGTGGTCTATCAGAGCTTCCTTAGCCAATTTGAATGAAGAGGATTATGTAGTTATAGGAAAAGGGATTGCCCGGATCTTAAAAGAATATGCGGATATCTGGAAACAAAGCAAAAAATAGTCTGAAAGCAGGAAACAGGTGAGGGAAAGAAGTCTCACCTGTTTCATTTTCAATAAACCTATTAAACATAATAGGAATTATCAAAATTGCATAGGGAGAAATAGAGGGTTCTTCAGGAGTAACTTTTCAGGCCATAAGGAGTTTTAGTATTAAAAGTCCTATGTTTTTCCCAAAAAGTCCTGTGTTTTCAGAAAAACGTAGGACTTTTCCTGAGAAAAGTCCGGATATAAAAAAATCCGTACGCAACTTCACAGTTACATACGGATCAAACAAATAACAAACTCTACTTATATGAAAAAACAAATATGATTATCCGCATAATGTCCTATTATAAATTCTGGATTTGAAGTCGGAG